>JAGLOH010000022.1 GCA_023139025.1 Candidatus Heimdallarchaeota archaeon
ATTCATTTGCACAGATTTTTCTCATTATTATTACAGTGGGACCTTCATGTTGTAGTGCTTCCTCAAATGTCTTTTTACCATTCTCAAAATCATAAGGATCAAATTCAACAACATATTCAACACCCAGAGATTTTGCTACATCTGCTATATCAATAACCTCTGTGGGATTGGGTTGAAATCCAGTCATAGCAGTCATTCGATTATCAAGAACTAAAACATTAATGTTGGCTTTGTGATAAACTGCATTTGCTAATGCAGTTAATCCTGTATGGAAAAAAGTACTATCTCCAATATATGCAAAAATTGGTTTATCTTTTATTACTCTGGAAAAACCATTAGCCATGCTTATTCCTGCGCCCATACATAGAATTGTATCAGTTACCCAGGGATCAAGTGAGTAACAACCTATATCAGATGCGAAAATTCCTTTGTTCTTTCGAACGACTTTTGACAATTCCCAAAATGCAGCTCTATGTTGACATCCAGCGCAGAATAATGGTGGTCTAAATGGTATGAAATCAGTGATTTCTTCCTCTGCTTTTTGTATTTCTCCAACTGAAGCAAGCTCACCTCCAATAACACTTTGTAATGCTTCAGCAACTAATCTAGAATTTAACTCGTGATATTTTTTTGTGATTCCAGTGCATTTTCCATGAATTTTTGGAACAATTCCGTTCTGAATGAAAAGAGCTGAGATCCTATCTTCTAGATAAGGATCAACTTCCTCGATAAAGACAATGTTTTTCTTATCTCTAGCAAATTCAAGAATTGATTTTTCATCCAAAGGAGCAACCATACCTAGTTTTAATACTGGTACATCTTTGTCTAATATTTCCAAAGCATCTTTTACATAAGCATAAGAAATTCCGCTTGTGATAATCCCATATTCTGTATCATTTGGTCCTTCAACAACAGATAGTCCACTTTCAGGAATCCATTCCTTAATTGATTCCATCTTAGCAACTAGCTTTGGGTGATTTGCTCTGGCTAAGGCAGGCAGACACTTATATCTGTTACTTTTTTCAAAATCTCCTTCTCTGAAACTAGTTTCATATTTGTTAAATTGAACATCTGATCTAGCATGTGATATTCTTGTAGTTGACCTAACAACTATGATAGTTTCAAATTTTTCGCTTATCTCAAATGCTAATTTTGTAAATTCTTTAGCTTCTTGTGGATTTGAAGGCTCTAAAATTGGTATTTGGGCAGAGACTCCTAACCATCTTGAATCTTGCTCATTTTGACTACTAAAGCAGTGTGGGTCATCTCCAACTAAAAGAACAAACCCTCCTTTAGTTCCCATATATGCGGCACTATATAGAGCATCTGCCAGGACATTTATACCAACATGTTTGCAGGCTGTCATTGCTTTGATCCCACTTATGGATGCAGCATATGCTGTTTCAAATGCCACCTTTTCGTTAGTACTCCACTCTGCATAAAATCCCAATTTTTTAGATGCAGCAATTATAGCTGTACTTGCTTCGCTACTAGGAGTACCTGGATAAGCTGCGAATAATTGAACTCCAGCTTCTATAGCCCCTCTAGCTATAGCTTCATTTCCTAGACAGAGAACTCTATTTTCTTCATTTGCAATAAGCTCTTCTAACTTAGCCATTTATGTTCAAGAAAAGGACAAAATCAGACTAAAAAAGGATTGTGAAATGAATATATTTTCCATTTACTTAACTAAGTTACTTGTAAGCTGAGTTTGGTAAAGGTCTCGATATTTTCCCTTCTTCTTTAGTAATTCTTCATGAGAACCAATTTCAACAATTTCTCCATCATCTATGACTACTATTTGAGAGGCTGTTTTTATTGTACTTAATCTATGAGCAATGATTATAGAAGTTCTTTCACGTAACATAAGATTAATTCCTTTCTGAATTAGAGATTCAGTAATAGGATCAACTGAACTGCTACATTCATCTAAGATGAGAATACTTGGGTTTGCTATGACAGCTCGAGCAAGTGATATAAGTTGTCTTTGTCCTAAAGATAACCTAGACCCTCCTTCTTTTACATCTGTATCATACCCTTCTGGGAGTTTCAAGATATAATCATGCAATCCAAGCGTTAAACATACATCGTATATTTCATCATCAGTTGCATCCTTTCTCCCAAACTTTAGATTTTCCTTAATTGATCCACTAAAAAGATAAACATCTTGAGGAACAACAGCTATATTTCTTCTTAATGTTTCTAAATCAATTTCCTTTATGTTTATTCCATCAATACTAAGTTCCCCTTCTGTCACATCATAATAGCGTGATAGTAGTTTTGTAATTGTAGTCTTACCAGCCCCTGTTTGTCCAACCAAAGCTATGCTTTTTCCAGGTTCTATGGTTAAAGTAATATTTTTGAGAACGGGAACTTTTGGTTGATATCTGAAATGTACAGATTCTTGCTCAATAAGTCCTTTTATTTTCTTTGGGAAGAAAGGTTTTGCTGAATTCTTCACAGAAGGATCTTCGTCTAATATTTCGAATATTCTTTCAGCACTAGCAAATCCTGATTGAATGATAGTGTAGAAAGTAAAAAGACTAATTACCGGCATGAAGAATCTATTTGAATATTCTAAAAATGCATATAGCTTCCCATATGTAAGAGTACCAAGAGAAATAACAGAATATCCTCCGAAGATTATCACAATGGTACTCCCCAAGGCAGCTATTAGTTGTATGATAGGCATGAATAACGAGGAAACCCCTGCAGCTTGAACATTTGCTGAATAATTTTCCTTATTTAGATCCCTAAAATTTTGAATGTTCTTTTCTTCTCTAGAGAGAGCTTTAGTTACTTTTACACCTGAGATTGTTTCTTGCAAATTTGAGGTAACTTGAGCAATTGCGACTCTAGTTCTCCTATATGCTGATCTTACGCGTTTCTGGAAGAAGAAAGCTATCATTATCAGTAAAGGGATTACAGTAATTGCCAAAAGAGTCATATTTATATCGAGAATGAACATCAAGACAAGAATCCATACTAAACTAATGAAATCTGCAAAGATGTCTATAATACCCGTCGTTAATAGCTCTCCTAGGGCATCTACATCATTCGTTAGTTTGGAAATTGTTCTACCAGATTCTGTATCAGTAAAATAATCAAAAGAAAGATATTGTAGTTTTGTAAATAAATCACTTCGAATTCGATAAATCATCTTTTGTCCAAGTTTAGCAAAGAAAATTGTTCTTACTAATATCAAAATGAAGTTAACAAATATAAACAATAGATACATCGCTCCCACAATTAAAAGAGAGTTAGTTATCTCATTCTTAGAAGTAGGAATCGTAATACTGATGCTTTTTGTTAATATTCCAATATTGGAAGCATTGTAATTTGAAACATATGTGTTTCTGAAACCAGATAGTATGAATTCCAAAGAACTAGCATCGGTATAGGGTTTAATGAAGTAATCAATAATTTGTTGCATTAAAATGGGAAGAGTGGTAGTGAATAGAGAAAACAAAACCACAACAGCTAGAACTGAAATAGCTTCTGTTTTATAATAACTAAAAATACCCAGAATTTTTTTAAACAAAGTCCAATCGGAATATTTCTTATCACGTTTTTCTTCTTCTCTCGCCATATAACGCATTAAATGCCCCATTAATCGTTACCCCCATGAATTGTGTCTTTTTGACTATGTTGATCAATTTCACCGTAACTCTGTTCAAGAGTTTGGTAAATTTCTTGATACAGACCTTTTGAATTTATTAGTTCAGAATGTGAACCATCTTGAACAATCTTTCCTGCATCGAAAACCAAAATCCTATCTGCATAATGAACTGATGAAATTCTCTGAGAAATGATAATCGTTGTTCTCCCTTCACTTAAAATATTCAAGGCTTCTTGTATTTGAGCTTCAGTTTCAGCATCTACAGATGCTGTAGAATCATCAAAAACAAGAATTGAAGGGTCAATTAGAAGCGTTCTAGCAATTGAAAGTCTTTGTTTTTGACCTCCCGATAGAGTAATTCCACGATCACCAACTTTAGTATCATAAGCATCAGGTAATCCTGATATGAACTCATGTATATTTGCTATTTTGCTAACCTCTATAATCTCTTCATCTTCAGAATCAGGTTTTCCAAAAGCAATATTTTCCTTGATAGTGGCGTTGAAGAGATATGTTTCCTGAAGAACCAAACCTATTTGTCTTCTCATTTTCTTTAGTTCATATTGTTTGATGTTTTTGCCATCAATTAATATTTCACCTTTGATGGGGTCATAAAATCGAGATAATAAGTTAACAAAACTGCTCTTTCCACTTCCAGTTCCACCTAGAATTACTATTTTTTGCCCTGCAGGTATTGAAATATCAATGCCATCTAGGATTAATCTTCCTTCTTCATATTCAAAGCTTACACATTGATAGGATATCTCGCCTATGAATTTTGGCGGATCTATAGCATCTGGATCTTCCTGTACTTCTCGTTTTGCTTCAATTAATTCAATAATCCTATCTCCACTAGCTAAAGCTCTTTGAAGAATCCCTACTAACCAAGTGAGCTGTCTTGTTGGTGCAGTTAGAAGAGCGAGATATGATAAAAATGCAATGAAATCCCCTAACATAAGCTCTTGTCTAGTAACCGCTATCCCTCCAACAGCTATTACTAGAGTTGACCCAATCCCTATTAATAATGTCATTGTTGAAAAATAAATTGCACGATAAATTTGTGTTTTAATTCTTAAATCTCTGTAAATAACATTAGATTGATTAAATTTAGCGATTTCAGATTCTTCTTGAGCAAAACCTCTCACAACATGAGCACCAGTGACGTTTTCTTGTAATATTGATGTTACATCTCCAAATTGTCTTCTAGCTTGGTAGAAAAGAGGTCTAACCTTAGTACTAAACCAGTAAACTAACCAAATGAAACCTGGAAACAATGCAACTAGAATCAACCCTAGTTTCCAGTTCATTACTAGCATTGCAACATAAGCACCAATAAAGAAAACTAAGCTATTCATTACTAATCTCAAACTAAAACTAATCAAACTTTGAATTGCATTAAGATCTGTTGTGACTCTTGTCATTATCTGGCCAGTATTCTCATCATCGTAAAATTCTAAACTCAACTGTTGAAGAATTACGTAGATATCATTTCGGAGTTCAAAGATTACTTGTTGAGCATATTTAGCTGCATAGAATCGTGAGAAATAAGTCATAATACCACCAAAAATAGCAACACCCAATAAACTTAAGCCAATTGTCCAGACTAGATTAATCCTTTCATTAGGAATAGCATTATTGATTAATTCCCTAACAAGCAAGGGTGAAATTAAACCTATAATTGATGCAATAAACGAAACAACAGCAATAAAAATTAGAAGTTTCTTTCTGTTTGAAATATATGGCCGGATAATCTTGAAGATTTCTTTAATAGAATGAGCTCTTTTTCGATTTTCTAGCCATGACATCTGGTTCAAGTTTTAGTTTTAACGATTTAAGAATTGCGTTATTACATGAAAAAATGTTCTTATTCACTTTCGATAAAAACAGTTATAAATGTCATTTGAACTATTCTCGTAGAATGTGTTTTTGGTGGAAAGAGATTGAAAACTAGTAAACTAATATGTTTGACAATAATCCTTACATTCATGATAGCTCCAGCAACTAATCATCCAGTGATACCTACACAAGGAGATTTTGAATTCACTGAATCATGGGACTACAAGGGGATAATTAACAGACAAAGTCACCGTATTACATATAGTCCTATTTATGGATTTGATCCAGATATGCTAAGAACATTCATCTATTGCTTAGATGAAGCTAATGACAATGATACAGCTATTGATACCATTGTTGCCTTACATGGAATAAATCCACTTCGTAATGCACCACGCTATTCTTTAATATTTGAATCGACAAGTATAGGTGCAGAATATGGATTTAATATGAGTTCTGAGGCAGGAATGGAATGGGTTAATGTCGAATATGATTCAGATGTGATTAATGCAAGTTCAAGTTCTTATGATCCAGCTATAGATGAAATTTATGAAGCTGTTGTGCTTAAAACAAAATATTCATTACCAGAATTATATTATAATATTACCCATCCTGTAAATCTTGCCTTTCCAGTTCATATTGCTAATTTTGTCACCCAAACTGGAATAGTAGGGCATTGGAGACAAATAAATAAAGATAAGACTGTTATAAATGGTAATTTTACTACTTTTGGACCAGATAATCCGATCTTTACAGGACCTGTGAATGAGACAGATCCGACAAATTATGCTTATCCTGAAGATCAATGGTGGCCACAATTTAATGTCACAGTTGCTCAAAATGTAGAAAGAACTTCTCTTCCTCGGACACATAGTCTCCAGGTTGATTTTCCATTCACATCAATCGTTGCATCTTTTGCACTTGTTCTTGTGATATTTACATTTGTTAAGAAAAACAGGAGGAAAACAAGATGAGAAAAATAACTCTATTCATTGTAACTCTAATGGTTACCTCTTTATTCTTGCTATCATTCAACAATTCGATCAACGTTACTGCCCAAGAAACTGAAGATGATAATTGGGATTTTACAGGTACAATGAGAATTACTAGTGATCAAAAGAGAATTCTAGTCTTTAATCCAGTTGACCATGGATATAATGATACATATGGTGATTTTGCAACACCTGCGCTCTATATGGATGTCATGGGTTACGATACATCTGGTGATGGTGAAATGGACATATATTATGGATTTTATGGCACCTCTAGTCTTTTCGATTTAACCCATATCAACTATACAACTATGAGTAATTTATTGATAGTGAAAGTGTTTGCAAAATGGAGTTTAAGAATACCTGAAAGTTCACCTTTGAGTTGGGAAGTTCTCTATTATCCGGATCCATTTTACAATGCTATTGCTGGTAATTTTATTCATAAAATTCCAATTTACTATGTGAATCTTACAAAAGCTGAAGGCGTTAATCTTCAGTTCAAAATTGAACTAGGGTTAAATTATACATTAGGTAATTTTACTACCTTTGGAGTAAGTGATCTAATAGTTCCATCAATGCCAACGTTTCCTGGGTATAATGTTTCTGTTCCAGTGTTTACAGCTAATTTACCTATTAGCGAAATTGTAGTTACACCCTTCTTCTCAGATCCTCTAACCTATGTGACAATTGTTACAATGTTTTTCTTCTTTGGTTATTTTGTTAAGAAGAGGGGAAAAAGAACGAATAAAAAGAACAGCTCTTGATTCCCAAACCTTTTTATTTTTCTATCTATTACATCTTAATGTATTGAGATGATAGGATTATCTTACTTAGCTTCTATATTGTTAATCTCAATTTTCAGCTTAGTAATAGCAATTTTAATTATAATACCAAACATCTTTAGAATTAAACAATATATTTGGTTAAGCTTGAAAATATTACTCATAGTAATTTGTGCAATTCTGGTAATCTTATTTGTAGAGGCAAAAATAGACGCTTATTACTTTCTAGGAAGCTTCTTTGGTGTTGGATTTCTGATTAAGGGAATACTTATGTCTAATCGATTAAGTTTTGTTGTTTTTCTATTAAGTTTTATGTCCTTTTCGTTTGTATTCTTGTCTATTGGCAATGTAATTATGTTTGTTTTCAGTCTCTGTTTTTCCTATCTCTTAATAATTGGCATAACTGCTTTTAGTTTATATGACTCAAAAGCTAAAGAAACGATTATAGAAGGTAGTAAAAGATTTCAAACTATAAGTTTTATAACTTTACTTGCTTTCCCAGTGATTACAGTATACATACTTTATTTCCTATCAGAGAATCAAGTGATATGGATTGAGAAAACATCATTCTTCGATTTGTTCTACAAGAACAATGATGCAATAACTTTCCTGATTTTAGGAATTATCTTTTTACTAACAGTAACATTTGTGTTCGTATTAGATTTACACGCTCTAAATAAGAAAAGGATGGATGAACCATGGTATTCTTAAGTTATCTAATTGCTCTGAGTCTCATTTGTTTCTGTTTAGGCTTGCTGCTATTAATGTTCTCAAAATCGAAACTTCAAATGAATATGAGTTTTATCTTTCTTTTTTTATCTGGTATTTTTCTTATATCTAGTTCTATTATGAATGTAGATATTGTTTTATTCTTCTTATTAGGCTTAGTTACAATTACTATAATCTTGGCTTTTCATTTCAGAGATCAGTTATTATCGAATATTCATGTTGAAGCAACAAGGAGGGAGGAAATTGAATAGCATAACTGTCTTACTAATTGCTCAAGTTTCGATTTTGATTGGTTTACCTATATTTAGACGTCTATTAGTGTTTTCAGATAACAATAAGATTAGTGTAAGAAAAATTTATTCAAGTATTGTGTCTCTTTCCTTAGCTGGGTTCTCTATCATTATATTTGCACTTACCATACATTATCTGAATGCAAATGATTTTTCAAACCTAACTGAGGAAATAACCTTATTTTCCATATCTGGATATAATTTTGCTCTCGGATTTCAATTAACTCAAATCCAAGTTCTTCTGTTTGTAGGCATTACTTCTGCTTTAGCTTTGATAAATTTCTATTTGGTATGGAGTCAGGAGAAATGGACTATTGAACAAGTAGACAGAATCTCTATTTACTCTGTGATTTCTATTCTAATTATCTTATCTCCAAACTTCTTTCAATTGCTGTTTTTCTTAATTGTGGCTGATTTAGTTTTAATTGAACTGTTATACAGCTTGAATCAAGAAGAAAGTAAGCAGAAGAACTTGAAGATAATGACTGCTTCATTTGGTGTTGGAGATTTCCTGATTTGTTTAGCATTCATACTACTTTTCAGAAGATCAAAAAGCTTTGATTTTGACATTATTTTAAGTGATATTCAGTACAAATTTTTCATTTTTAAACCATATTTTATTGTTCTCTGTTGTTTGTTTCTTCTAGGTATATTAGCAAAAAGCTCATTGTTCCCATTTCACAGCTGGCTACCTAATATTTGTTCTAAAGAATCTACATGGAAATTTAGCCCAATAATGATCAATATTATTCTTGGAATATCACTAATCTTTATTTCCCCAATATACAAATTGTTTGTAACAGTACCAAATTATTATGCATGGTATGGTATTATATTTTCTGTAATGGCTACACTCTTTGCAATATTTCTGGCAAAGGAATTTGAAAAACAGATTCTAGTTTTCTCTTCTTCTATAGGTTTGTTATTAATTTCAATTGGAAGCGGAAATCTCTCAAGTGTTTTTCAGCTCTTGATGATGTTGCCTTTTGCTTTTCTGGGTCTTGTGATTCTTTCATCAAAATCTATAAACATCCACATAGATCCTCCTACTGATCAAAGAAGTAAAAAAATCCTTAGATCAATTGCTAATATTCTCATTGTTTCAATTGTTATGGTCTCAGTAATTTCAGTAATTCCTTTTAACAGTAATTTACTTACTTTGGGTTATCTATTCACTTCTAATATCATAGATCTAAGTCTTCTTGTTTACATTTTATCTGTTGGTTCAATTTTGGGTATAACTTTAATTTGTATTCAAATAAGTTGGAAATATTTCAAACAAAATCTCTTCAAGAAACTAAAATTTTCGGAGTTGTTTCCACTCGTTATGGTTCTAGTTTTCTTATCAGCAAACAGTGTTCTCTATCCTTCATTTAATATTCTAAATCCATTTTCATTACCTCTTAATTTCTCCCAAGAAAACCTTTCCATTGCTCTTATCCCGATTTTTGTGGGATGGTTTGTTATACTTGTTTCATACATTGTTATTGAGTTATTTATCAAAAAAGTTTCAATATTTCTCAATAAATTTTCAACAAAGATTCAGGAAAAATTGCGTAAAATTTACTATTTTGAATTTATTTTCTCGCCGATAAATTGGGTAACTGTTCAAATCATAATTCCTTCATCAATCTGGTTTTATGAAAATGTGATCAGAGATTTTATTTACAAGGTTATAATAGTCAGTATCGTCAAATTTTTCTTCTATCTAGCAAATCTTGTTAAGAACTTTGCAAATAATGTTGCAGTTCCACGAACTGTAAATTTCTTTAAGAGAAGCTCTCAATTTATTCAAAGCTTGGAAAGTGCTAAACTAAAAACACAGCTACTTTACATAATCCTAGGACTTGGGATAATGCTTGCTATTACAATTGCTCTTTATGCTGGAGGTATAATCTGATGAGTTATCCTCTCTCATTCTTGTACGATTTCCTACCTCTTGAAATTCTTCTACTAGGAATCATCTTAATTATCAGTTTAGGGTCATTCTCTTCTAAGATTATCAGAAAATTCCCGTTTCTTAAGACAAGGATGAGAATTGTTTATGGTTACATTGCTCTTATTTCAAGTATTATTGCAGTTATTGTGTATAGCTACTTATACACCCCCTTTGATAGTAATTATGTAATTGCTTTTAATTTGACCATAACAGCTTTTACTTCGGGACTATTTTATGCTGTTTCATTTGCTATCATTATTGGGATTTTCTTATCTATTGTTGAAATAGAGTTAAAATTTAGGAAAAGCTATACGCTTTTTGTCTCTTTGCTTTTAATAGAATCCAGTACCATATTCATAACTGCTGCAAATTCATTGGTGTTCATTTTCTTTGGTTTTGTATTAGTTTTTACTGGAATGAATTTCTTTATAAGAATCTTCACAACAACAATTCCCGATAAAAAGAAATCCTTCATAGGAAACTATCTAACTTTGAGTAGCTTAGCTCTATCTTTATTGTTTATTGGTTTTGCAGCTCATTCTCTCTCAGGAAATTCCTTTGTATTGTCAATAGACAACACTACTTTACGTCTCTGGGAGTTCATAAGTGAGATATTCATACTATCTGGATTATTGGTTCTAGTTGGGGGTCCTCCTTTTCACTTTATCTTTTTTGAATCGGAAAATGAGAAATTTAATGCAATCACACAGATCATGCTTTCCGTTCAGAAAGGTTTGACCTTAGCTTTCTTAATTAAATATACTTTAACGATTGCTGAATCATCATTTTCAATAGTTTTAGTTTGGTTATTCACTGTTTGTGGTATTGTCTATGTTCTTTGGGGAGTCTTAGCTTCTATGGCAGTAAAAAGATTACAGAAATTAGTACACTATATTAGTATCATATTTGTGGGAATAATACTTCTGATTTTATCTGATTTATTTTCTCCCCTCCTCACAGAAGAATTGATAAATCTAACTCTAAAAACTGCATTTTACGGTGTAATGGCATTTATTCTTTCTTTAACATTTTCTATCTCCTCAATAAGTGTAATTTCAAAGGGTTTCAAATCAGACGAAATACAAATTTTAAGAGAAGTTGGAAGAAATTCTATTTCTCAATTCTTTATAATGGTACTTAATGTCCTATTGATGTTTGCTGCACCTTCATCAATACTTCTTGTCTCTCAGAAAATCGTTTTTCCTGATTTCTTCTCGCCAAGAATGTATGTTACAGCTGTGATTCTTCTTTTAGGCGTTGTTTTTTCATTAGTCTATCTTATTAGGTTGTTAAGATCAATCTTCTTTATTCCAGTTCAGAGAAGTCAAGAGTTCTCTTCACCAGAACCAGCAGCGTTTATAGGCTCTTTTATTGCTCTGATTCTTATAGTTGCAGTGGTGGTTTTTATGAAACAATTCTTAATTTTCTGCAGTTTGATTGGAATAAATCTAGTTTAGTTATTTCGACAATGCAATAAGTTTTTGAATATAGATATGCGAATCAACTTGATTAGAGTGACTTCTAATAAGTTAAATCTTCCACTTGAGGTTGATCAAATAAATTCTTACTTATCTGATTTAAGAAACCATAGTCCTTATGATGACGAAATCAATGATTTAATTGATCATATCCTTCAGAATGGTGGCAAAAGGATTAGACCTTTGATCTGCCTTCTTTCATTTGAGATGATATCAAAGGAGCAGCGCAATGATACGAGTTTAGCTGCAGCTTGTTCTCTAGAAGTTATTCATAATGCATCATTGATAATTGATGATATTTTCGATAAAGATATTTATCGAAGACAAGAAAAATCTTTCTACTTGAAGTATTCCACTTTCGCAGCACTTTCAATTTCTTATTCCCTAAGTAGTTTAGCATTAAGCTTGGCTTCCAAAACTAACGTTATTGAGATAGTTGATGAGTTAATTAAAGCAATTCATACCCTATCAACTTCATTATTTTTAGAACAAAAATTCCGGTCTGGAAAGAATAAGATGACTCAAGAGGAAGCTCTTCAGCTAATTGATAGAAAAACTTCAAGTTTATTTGAAGCAGCTTCTGTTATTGGCGTTCTTCTAGGAAACAGCTCAAAAGAAGATAGAGAATCTATGAAGCTCTTTGGTAAATTATTTGGAAGGGCATTTCAATTAAAAAATGATTATTTCTCTTTGACTTCTGAGCAGAATGATCTGGGGAAATCAGGTGTTTGGACTGATATCTCTAACCGTATTCAAACCTATATAGTTTTAGAAGCAATGGATCTGGTCTCTCCTAATGAAAAGGAAATTTTAGATGATTATTATATTGATAAGAAAGACTTTCCAACTGAAAAAATTAAATCAATACTTGTAAATTCTGGAGCTCTTGAAATAGTAAAGAATCAAATATCTCAGTATATCAGTGAAGCAATTGCGATTCTAAATATGTTCTCCAAAAGTCCTTCAAGAGATAAATTAATCGAAATAGCAAAGCTTTTGCAGATATAGAAGAGAAGTAGGAATTAGTCACTTCTAATTCCTTGTATATACTCAGTAAACCAAATATGTGCTGTATATCTATCTGTTGTAACAGGAGGAGCTTTGAATCCATAAGCACAGATTGAACTTATCGGACCACTTCCTGCTCGATTAATAGCTACTTTTGTTGCTCTTATTACATCTACAAGTGTTCCCGCTCCATTAGGACCATCTAATGTTTCTAACCTAATATCTATTTTAACTGGCATCTCCATGAATCCTTCCCCTCGTATCCAGAAATGACCTACTCGTCTATTTCCTAAGAATTCTAGATAGTCTGATGTCCCACTTGCAAGATTTATATCATTGCCAAAAGATTGTTTAATAGTTCTTTCCTTTACTTCACGTTTGTATTGTTTTCTATCATCATCAAGTGTATTCAGTGTTTCAAGCCCTCCGGCAACATCTAGTTGGTAAGTGTCTTTTATAATAACGCCTTGTTCCCTTAGAACGTCTAGAAATCCTTTATGAAGAACTGTTCCACCAGCTAAAGACTGTAAATCATCACCTAAAACACATACATTCGCTTTTTTGAATTTTCTTGCCCATTCAAGGTCGTTAGCAATACTAGTTGGTGTACAATTTATGAACGCTACTTCTGCATCAAGAGCTGCTTGAGCATAAGTCTCAACGGCACTTTCTGCGCCTGAAGGAAGAGCACAAATAAGAATCTCAGCTCCTGAATCCTTTAATATTTCAGCAACATTTGCTTCAGAACCTTCTGCTACTACAATGATTTCAAGCAGATGTTTTGAAAGGCCATCCTTTACAGGTCCTTTGAGTACTTCGACATTAGTCTTTTCAACATTCACAAATTGGGGAGTACTATTGATTGGTGCAAATATAGCCTTTTCTAAGTCTTTTCCAACCTTATCAGTATCAACATCAAAGGCCGCAACAATTCGTATATTTTTAGCTTCATAACTACTGATTTTCGGATAAAGAAGTTTTTCCTTTTTATCCTCGAAGATATTAAGATAATTAATACCTTGTAGTAAACCTGAAGCAATATTCCCGACACCAGCAATTGCTATTTTTATAATATCATTTTTCACCATTAACACCTCAATTAGTAATTTCTCCTCTTATGAATTTTTCAACGAGTTCTTTAGCTTCAGAATCTTTAATTTGTTTTGGGGGATGCTTAAAGAAATAGCTTGATACACCTATTAGAGGGCCACCTATATTTCTGTCTAAAGCAATTTTCAGAGATCTTACTACATCGATCATAACACCAGCACTATTAGGTGAATCTTGCACACTAAGCTTTAATTGAGCAGTTATTGGTTGTTCTCCAAAATTCCTACCCTTCAACCAAAGATAGCAGATTTTTTCATCA
>JAGLOH010000220.1 GCA_023139025.1 Candidatus Heimdallarchaeota archaeon
TTTTTTGTGAATGCTAACATATAATAATCCCCTGGCTTCATTTTGTTTGAGGATATATTATGTCACAAGATCGTTATTATTCAAAAAAAGACTATAAAGGAGATTATTCTGCTTTTGGAGTCGCTATAGTATTCACAATTGTTGGAATTGTTTCTCTCGTTCTCAGATATGCTTATCCAGCTCATGATTTTTGGGGAATCTCCGGTTGGGGTTACTGGATGTTCGTTCCAGCTTTCTTCATTTTCATAGGTGCTATTGGTCACGTTGATACTGATCGAAGAATGAGAAACAATGTTCTTGCATCTGTTCAAAATCGAACAGGTTCAATAAGAATAGAAAACTTAGCTGCTGAAGCAGGAATAAAACCGCAGCATGTGCTACGAGTTCTAGTTGATTTACGTACTAGAAATCACATAAAGTACAGTTATGACTCTACTACTGGAGAAATTCAATTTGGGGAAACAGTTTCATATGACAAAGCTCCTGAATTTGTTACTCCCTTACCTAAAAAACAAGCTGATGTCATTTTTGCTGGAGGGGAATCAACTTTCTGTCCTTATTGCGGTCATAAACCCCCTGTTGGGTCACAATTCTGTGAAAACTGTGGTTCTAAGCTTACATAGAACCTCTCTTTTTCTTTCTTTTATTTTTGAAAAGTTAAATGGATTACATCTTTATCTTTAAGTTCGTAAGTTATTCCAACTCTTTTTCTTCTTCCATTTGGTCCACCCTCAAGAACTACAGCATCTTTGAAAATGTCTATTTTACTTTTGCTTATTTTGTTTACAACATCTTCAACTATCACTGTATCGTTGTAAAACGCTACAGGTTGATCTTGAATTTCATTAAATGAGTTCATAGTGAATATTCTTACTGGTTTGATAATTTCTAGCATAGTTTTCTTTATTTCATTAATATCATTTACGAACACATTCTTCAGACTGTTATAAGATATGAGACCAAGATTTTCCTTCTTTACTATTAAAGCTGGAATTCTTCTTGGACTAGTTTGAGCAAATCCATCACCCAACCTTTTCTCGACTAATTCAATATTCTGCTCCTCTAACTCAGATAACACTATGGAAAAATCTTCAAAAGATCTACCTAAAATTAATAGACAATCTGTCGAGTATACTAATGCTAGAGTTGATTTATCATAAATCCAACCTCCTTCACTTATTGCAGGAAGCTCTACAAGTTGGAATTTTATTCCTTCGTATTCTAAGGCACCATATTGTGGTTCTGTTGAGGTATATTCATAGTCTCCTACGGGGATTTCAGTGCCGCATAGACTGTTTATAAGAGTACTTTTACCACTATTTGTTGTACCTATAACAAGGATTTGCGGTGTTTCTTTTTTGGTTTTAGTACTTTTTCGAGAAGCTTTTCTTGCTTGTTCCACCATCTCGATTTCATTTAATTCGCGTCTTAGTTTATCCTTTATTTTCCTATAGTCTCCTACATCCCATTGTATTTCTTTTAGTATTTTTCTGATTTCTTTTGCTCTTTCTTCCCCCACTTTTCCTTTTAGAGCATCTTTTATTTCTTCATTAATTACGCTATAGGGTTTAGGCATTGTCCACGACCTGGTTTCATTTTGATATGTCCTGTTTGAATGTTTATTAACTTTCTTTCTCAATAGCTTTTGAGACTAATCTCTCACTCAATTCCCAGAGATAATCTTGATTTTCTAGAAGTTTAGTCATTTTCGCAGTTTTTGTTTCTTTACAATCAGTGAAATATTTACCTGTTAATCCTTCTAAATCATTAGAAGAAGAAACATAGACTGAAGTTATTGCACCTTGTTCAGCAGTACGACGACTAGGTATTAGATTTGATATTTTTCTATACCATTTTGGAAGCCCTTCTGTAGTCAACTGTGTTTTAACATGTCCAGGATTTACTGAGAATACTGATACTCCTGTTCCTTCTAATTCTCTTACTAGCTTATAGGTAAAGAGAACCATAGCTGTTTTAGAATTACTATAAGCTTGTTGTCCGCTAAATCTTTTTTCCAGAAGAGGATCTTTTAGTTTCATTTTGAAATATTTATGTATATCTGAAGACAGATTTACTATTCTTGAAGGAGAACTTCTCTTCAACAATGGAAGCAAAAGCTTGGTTAGATAAAAGTGAGCTAAATAGTTTATAGCAAAAGTGGTTTCATATCCATCATTAGATTTAGTTCTCTTCCTGCTAAAAACACCTGCATTATTTATTAGAACATGTAAACTTGAGTAATTCATAAGAAACTCATCAGAAAACCGTTTTACATCTTTTAATGATGCTAGATCACAGATTAATAGTTCAACATTCTGATTATTGGTTGTCTGTATAATTTCTTTTCTAGCTGTTTTTCCTTTTTCGGGATTACGGCAAACCAGTATTACATGAGCATCTAGAGCAGCTATTTTTCTTGCTGTTTCTTTACCAATACCTGTATTTGCTCCAGTTATCATGCAAGTTTTTCCTTTTATCCAAGAACTGTTTTGCAATCTATCACATTCAGAGCATAAACTTGTAGAATAAGATTATTTCGTTCAAGTTAATTCTTTATTCAAATCCTTTATTAATAACTCAAAGTCTACTCTTTTCATGAGTTCAGAAAAATCAAAAGTCTATTTTGGTTCTATCCAACATGGAAAAAATTCTGCTTTTGCTTCTTTTGCAGCAAAGGTAGATAAAATCACAGAACTTCTACTTGAAGAAACACCCATTGAAAAGAAAGATAAGGTTGCTGTTAAAATGCACCTTGGTTTCAACGATGGGTATCAAACTGTTCCTGTTTTCTTTGTTCGTAGAATAGTGGAAGCAATCAAGAAACGAGGAGGATATCCCTTTGTTACAGATAATCCAACTGCTGTTTATAATGCTGTTAACCGAGGTTACACTCAAGAAACATGTGGTTGTCCCATTATCCCAATAGCAGGTGTAAAGGATGGTTATACTACATCAGTAGATGTTAACTATAGAGGAATAGATACACTAGAACTTGCAGGAGCTTTGAAGGATGCAGATGTTTTAGTAGATTTGTCTCACGCTAAAGGGCATGGTTCTTGTGGATATGGTGGAGCAATAAAGAATTTAGCTCTTGGAGGTTATTCAGGTCCTACTAGGTGGAGAAAAATTCACGGTGCATCCCATGTAGATGAATACTGGGATAAAGCAAAAGGCAATCCAGAGCTAGCAAAGAAACTTGTTGAATCTTGTCCATATGGAGCTCTTCGATATGATGAAGAAAAAGATGAACTAAAAAGAAACTATCATGACTGTATGCAGTGCATGACTTGTTTACAAGTTGATGGGGGTCTAGGAGCAGTTAAACTTCCACGTGAAAGCTATACAGCATTCAATGAAATGATGGCAATAGCAACAAATGAAGTATTGAAAACATTTGAACCTGCTAAAGTAATGTACATCAATTTCTTGACACAGATAACCATTTATTGCGATTGTATGGGTTTAGGCCAACCTCCTTTTATCAATGACATTGGTGTTGTTGGAAGCAAAGACATTGTTGCAGTTGAAACAGCTACACTTGATTTAATCAAAAAGGAAGAGATAATTGAGAAGAACATTCCTCCTTATTTCAAACATGTAAATCTTGATCCAAGTGAAGACCTTCATCCATTCACAAGAGTTCATGGACCATACAAAAATCCTTACGAAACTGTTGTCTTTGCCGAGAAAATGGGTATGGGTACTTCTAAGTACGAACTAGTAGAAATTTTATCTGCTGAAGAAACCATGAAGATGAAACCTCCAGATAGAGTGTTTGAAGGTGAACCCACCTTCTTTTAATCTCTATCTTTTTGTTTTCCCTTTTTTCTATTACTCATCCTACTAATGTAAAACATATTTATAATTACCAGAGGATTTCATGTAGAATGCTATTTTTTGTAACAAAGAGTTATATATTCTCAATTTATCTTCTTAATTCAAAGATATTACCAATGGAGAAGATAAACATGACTTTAGAAGAATCTAAAAGAATGGCTCAATCTATCTGGGAATCAATAAAACCTTTACTGATTTTTTTGTTAGTAGTAATAAGTCTAATATCATTAGCGCTTAGCATAATTGTTCTTGTTAATTTTTATGATAAAAAAGATATCACACTTCTCGTTCTTGTAATCTCAGATTTCTCTGTTTTAGGGGTTTTTGTAATAGGATTTATTATTGTTGGACTTCGGTATGTCT
>JAGLOH010000221.1 GCA_023139025.1 Candidatus Heimdallarchaeota archaeon
AATCAAAAGCTGCATCTATAATCACTACAATGGCAAGACTATATTCTGCAAATAATAGATTACTTGCTACTCTCAACATTTGTATTATTGTTAATAACCAAGCACTATAGACTAAATGTTTGGCTATATCGATTCTATCACTCAATTTACTAACCTTTCTTCAGATATGGATTAGTTTCTCCACAATCGCCGCAGAAAGCTGAATCATCATCTAGCTCTAGACCACATTTAACACAAAACATCTTCTTTGGTAAAGTAGGATCATCAATTAATATCTCTTCAATTGGTTCTTGTGTTTTAGAAACTGGCTTAACTGGGCGTGGTGGTGCAAGCCCTCCGAATAATCCTCCTCTTCTACCTAGCAATCCTCCTCCTCCTTGTTGTCTGGCTTCTGCTCGTTGAGCTTTAGCTTCTTCTATTCTTTGAAATAGCTCTTCAGGGATTTTATCCAAAGTTGCAAAAGCTCTTCGAAGATACCAGAAACCTAGCACAATCATGACAAGATTTCCCATACTAAAGAAGTATTGAACCCAGAGAAGAATTTGGTATCCTTCTACAACTACTAGCTCTTCAGCTACATAATACGCATAGGTTTCTTGAGGAATAATTGTCTCCACAGTCAAATAAATGAATAATAGTGCAAAACCTATAGGAAGTGAAAGTTGACCTCTATAGATATTTCTTCTTTGAATCACATAACCATCAACAGCTTTTTTGAGTTGATAGAACCCAAAGGTGAAAGCTGCTGCTGAAACAATAAATGTGATATTTACAGGTAGTTGTCTAAGGGGATCTGAACTAACCAAAACTCCTATTGAATAAAAAATAGCTAATATTTTTGATACAAGAAGAACTATAGCAGCTGAACAAACTATTAAACTTGTAAAGAATATAATCTTGTTTTCTTCTTCCTTATGGAATAAAAATAATCCATATGCTAACCAGATCAATGCTAGGCTTTGTAACAAATTAAGTGCAATATCGATATAAATGATTGCAGGTCCACTTCCTAATAAATAGATAAACATACTTATCATCATTGTTAAAACATAAATCAAAGATGAATTTGTAATATGCTTTCTGGTTGTATTTTTTATACCTGTTTCTGGTTGTAGCTCTATTTCACCCATCATCCTAATCATACCTTATTAATGTATTATTTAAATTTGTGGAGTTATGATATTTTTGATTCGAGGAAAAAGGAAAGTATATAAGTACTCCCAAATACTCTTTTTTGATGAGACTTTCATCCTCTTTATCACTGGTAGCATCCTTGACGGCGTTCTTAAGTTTATTAACACCAGTTTTCTTTGATAAACAAGGATATGCTCTTACTTGGATTGATATTCAAGAATCTCCTCCTCTATGGATTTTCGTTATTGCTACTTTCATAGTAGCTTCTCATGATATCAAATGGTTTGAAGGGATGAAATTTATTCGTAAATCAGATTTTAGATCATTTAGACTTGTTTTGGTTCTTATAGGCTTTTTGATGGCTTTTGCTATGGAATTGTCTGTTAATGTTCGATTAACTCCTTACATTTTCTGGCAGCAGAGTCTTTTCTTCCAATTACCTTACAGATCAACAGTTATGCTTCAATATAATATCCTGTATTATAGTTTTCAGAAAGCAATTGTCGAGACCGTTATATTCAGAGCCAGTATAGGATATCATTTAATTCGTCTCTGTCGATTGATTTTGATTTTTGTATTCATTTTCACTATTCTGGAAAAAAGTCCTCGAAAATCAAGGATACAGACAGAACAAGTTTATAGGGATTATCTGGAGAAATCTCAGCCTTGATGCAAATAGTTTTTATTCGGTTAATTTCTTGGTAAATTAGCAAGAAACAATTTGATAAGTATGTCCTCTCCTTTATTTGTACCATTTATAGCACTGTTAGTTCTAGATGATACTGGAATGACTCTAAGATGCGCTAATCCTATTCCTGATATCTCAAACGAAGAAATAATAGGAATTGGAAACTTTTACAGTCCTGTAGTTTCAGCATCATCACCTCATCTAGAAATCTATGGACCTTTACCTATTCCGCATCATGAGAAATATCACTTGTTAATAGTTACTTTCAGAAAGAATGATTCATTAGTTCATGATCCACGAGCCAAAGATAAAGATGTACTATCTTTTTGTCAATTGCTTATTTTTTATAAAAAAGAATGTGATGAAAAGGTAAAATTCGGTCACAGTCAAATATTTACAACTGTAGATATTTTTCTTCAAGAATTTCAAGATGTTGCTGAGATGAGAGATGAAGAACTGCTCAAATTGAGTGAAGTGTTAATTGAAAATGTTATTCTTGATGATCAGATAAAATCTAAAAGTATTGAGGACATTGTAAGAGATATAGCTTCACGGTTTAATACAATACAACAAATATCTCATTTATTAAACCGTAGAACAAAAATTGGAATAATTTCCTCTGATACATTATCATATAATTTGATTATTCAATCACTTTTCCACTATCAGAACATAGATTTTATCTATCAGCTAGATCGAAACGAATTCATTACAAGAATTGATACTTACTTCATGAGGATAGTTTTAACTTTACTTTATGACCTAGAAATGATTGAAGGTATAGATTTCTTTAGAGAAATGGACTATTATGTATACATAGCTTCATGCGAAGAAGAGGGGAGTTGTCAAAAGCATATCAATAATATAGACACCATGTTTAAACAAGACAGTAATGCAAAAATCTTTCTTGTGACTACAGAAAGAGCAGAGCAATTATCTTTAGAAAAGAAGAAGTACTTATTTCAAGAATGTGAAAATAGGAAGAACCTTAAACTGATGATTTCAGTCGGAGATGTATTTAGAACACTTGACAATGCAATTTATCTGATTCTAAGTGATATACTGGAACTGAGAAAAATTATCTTAAGCCAGAACAAAAGATAGTATTTTCTAATCTGGAATCACAGCTATTAACTGTGCATTTAACCCAACCCTACTTCCAACAACTGGATCCATATAACCTATGAACGACTTACTAATTTTAATTGAACCTTCAATTTCAGCTCTTACTTCTAATACCTGTTAACTCTTTTTTTCATCCAGTTTTCTATTTCTTCAAAGAGCTGGTATCGTCCTGCATCTTTGGGAATGACATGACCACCTTTGTTTATCCAAACTAGAGTTTTATCAGTTGAGTTAACCTTGTTGTAGATGTATTCAGCATGATTAGAAGGAACACTTGGATCCTTCTTACTCTGAATTACAAGTATGGGTACCTCGATTTTTGGGATTGATTTTTTCACTTCTTTAAGAAGTTTGTAAAGCTGTTTAATACTTTTTATGGGGTAATACCCATAGCTTTTGTGAGTTGAAAGTGATTCCAGATCTGTCCATCCTTTTTCCCTTGTTTTATGCTTAGGATAAATTAAACCAAGGAAAGGGAATGCAACAATAAAATACATTCTCCAATCTGGAGACTTATATGGTGCAGCCATTGGTATTATTCCTGCTAAATCACTATTTCTTGCTCCCAATACTAAAGTAATAGCTGCACCCATTGAAAGGCCGCAGATATATACATTCTCAAATGTTGCTTTAAGTTCATTTAGCTTTCCTTGTGCATAGTCCATCCATTCGATCCAATTGGCGTTATTGAGTTTTTTAAGTGAAGTTTCATGTCCTGGAAGAGTGATATTTTCAACAAAGTAATGTTGTTCTCTAAGATAAGTAGATAGAGGTTCCATTTCGAAATGCGTTCCAGTAAAACCATGTATTAGAAGAAAGCTGATTGAAGAAATATCACTCATAAAAAATTAAACAATACTTGATTAATAAAAATTGTTACTCATTTTGAATTTTTTCTAAAGAAAGTAGAAAAACTCAAGAACAAGGAAGAAAATCAACTATTGTGATAGACCCTAGAATATTCTGGACCTTAATAGGTATACTTTCCTTTCTAGTTTTCATAAGAGCCATTATTTCTATATCCCGTGGAATAAGATATGAGTATTTGCAAGTTTCAGGTTTTGCTCTACTTATATTATCTTTGTCTCTAACTGGTTCATATTCTTATATCTATTATGTAGGAAGTGAAGAAATCGTCTACTTATCATTGAGTTTAGCTTTAGCCCTTCTTTCAGTGGTCTTCATTTTAGCTGGTTCTCTATCTTCTAGTCGACAATGGGTTAGTC
>JAGLOH010000222.1 GCA_023139025.1 Candidatus Heimdallarchaeota archaeon
TGATAAGTTCATGGAAGATAATAATTTATATGAATTCGCTTTATCAGATGCTCCAGATTCTGAAGTAAAGAAGAGCTTTGTTAATAGCAAACTTTCAAAGAGTCTAAGAAATGATTTAGCTTTTATTCTCAATGATTTAGATGGTCCTTTAGCTATTCGTTCATCAAGTCTTCTAGAAGATTCTGCGTACCAACCGTTCGCTGGAATTTTCGATACTTATATGATTCCTAATAATCATGGAAGTAAGAAGGAAAAGCTTGAGCAACTATGTACAGCAATAAAACTTGTTTATGCATCTCAATTCTTAAAACTTGCAAAATCATATGTCGAAACCATTCAACAGACTGTTGAAGAATCGAAAATGGCTGTTGTTATACAAAGAGTAGTAGGAAAAGAAAGACTCAATCATCATTATCCAGATTTCTCTGGAACTGCAGCGTCATATAATTATTACCCCTTTGGAGATTATATGAAACCTGAAGATAGAATTGCACATCTTGCTCTAGGACTTGGTAAAACAATTGTTGAAGGGGAATTTTCTGTGCGGTTTTGTCCAAAATATCCTAAATTAAATTTCTACTCAACACCTGATTTATTATTAAATCAAAGCCAGAAATACTACTATGGTGTTGATTTAACAAAAACTGAATTTGATATCCTAGATGATGACCCCTATATTAAACGCTTACACCTTGGAGATGCCATCAAAGAGGGAACCTTATCTAAAATCGCAGATAATTATAATTTCAATACAGAATCTTTAGAAGAAGGTTTCTTTGGTGAAGGATCCCCTGTTATAACATTCAATCAGCAATTAAAATTTGAAACTACACCTTTAGCAAGATTGGTAACCAGAATTTTATCTATTGGTGAAAGAGCTCTAGGTTCTTCAATAGAAATTGAGTTTGCTGGAAACTTCAAACAAACTCCAGAGGAAAACGACGTTTTATCAGTACTCCAGATACGTCCTTTCTTGCAACAGGAAGCAATAATATTTGAAGATATAGAAGCTGTTGAATCAGACCAGATTTTGGCATACTCCTCTCATGTATCTGGTAATCTCCTTAGAAAGGACATTCAAGATATAATCTTTATTAAACCTGAAACATTTGATAAAACGAAAACAGTGGAAATGGTTGAAGAGATAGATACTTTGAACAAGATAATGAAAGAAGCAAAGAAACCTTATCTGTTAATAGGTTTTGGTAGATGGGGGACAGCTGATAGATTTTTAGGAATCCCTGCTAAATGGAGTAATATTAATGGAGCGAAAACTATAATTGAGACATCTTTAGAAGGTTTCTCAATTGATTTTTCTCAAGGCACTCATTTCTTCCATAATATTGTTTCAGCTAATATTGGGTATTTCCATATTAAGCACAAATCTGCGCATCAAAAGATAGATTGGGATTGGATAGACAAACAAAAATCTAAAACTGATTTGAAATTTGTAAGACACATTGAGCTGAAAAACCCTTTAACTGTTAGAATAGATGCTCAAAAACGAGAAGGAATAATATTAAAACCCGAAGAATAAGAAAAATTATCGATGGATAATCCATCGAAATTTAATTTTTACCAATGACCATGTAATATCATTGCGTTGGCTACTTTCTTGAAACCAGCGATATTTGCACCTAGAACATAGTTACCGGGTTCTCCATATTCTTTTGAAGCTTCATAAACTGTCTTATGAATATTAACCATAATTTTGTGCAAGCGCTGATCAACTGTTTCTCTATCCCAAGAATCAAAACTGAAATTTTGAGCCATTTCTAAACCAGATGTTGCTACACCACCTGCGTTTGCAGCTTTACCTGGACCAAACAAAACTTTGTTCTCAAGAAAAACATCAATTGCTTCATTAGTGGAAGGCATGTTTGCTCCTTCAGATACAACAATACACCCATTATCAACAAGAAACTTAGCTTCATCACCATCGATTTCATTTTGAGTGGCGCTTGGAAAAGCAACTTCTGCTGGAATCTCCCATGGTTGACCACCAGGATGATATTCGACGCCAAATTCTTCTGCGTATTCCTTTATACGTCCTCTTCTAACATTCTTTAGTTCAAGAACAAATGCAAGTTTTTCTCTTGTTATACCCTCTGGATCATGGATATAACCATTTGAATCTGAGAGAGTTACAACTTTACCACCAAAGTCCAAAACTTTTTCTGTTGTATATTGAGCTACATTACCAGAACCGGAAACAAGACAAGTTTTTCCTTTTAGTTCATCATTCTTAGTTTTAAGCATTTCTTGAGCAAAATAAACTGAACCATAACCAGTAGCTTCAGGTCTAACAAGAGAACCACCATATTCTAATGATTTACCAGTTAATACGGGCTCAAATCGCTGAGTAATTTTCTTCCACTGTCCATAAAGATAACCAATCTCACGAGCACCAACACCAATATCTCCAGCTGGAACATCCATTCTTCCGCCAATGTGTCTATACAATTCTGTCATGAAGGATTGGCAAAATCTCATTACTTCATTATCTGATTTACCTTTAGGATCGAAATCTGAACCTCCTTTTCCGCCTCCCATAGATAAACCGGTTAGTGAGTTCTTGAATATTTGTTCAAAACCTAAGAATTTAATGATACCTAAATTAACACTTGGATGAAAACGAAGACCACCTTTGTATGGACCAATTGCTGAATTGAATTGAACTCTCATACCTCTGTTGACTTGTATCTCACCATTGTCACCAACCCAAGGAACTCTGAAGATAATCACTCTTTCTGGTTCTGTAATTCTTTCAAGAATCTTGTGTTTCTCGAATTTTGGTTCTTTCTCAAAGACAGGTTTAATACTGTCGAGAACTTCCTTTACTGCTTGATGGAACTCTGGTTGAGCTTGATTTTTCTCAACTACATGTTCATAAACACGTTCAACATAATCTGACATATATATGACCTCTATGCGTATTTCACATACGGGTTAATCTGCTAATCTAAATTTTATTTAAAACCATTGTGATATAACGGTAAAATTACGTATTATAAATTCACAAAAATACGGGAAGTTGAATAAATGCTTAACTAGAGGCTTAAAAAAATTAAAGGAAAAAATAGATTAAAAAACTTATTCTTATTCTAGTTCTTTCTTTATAATATCAAGTATTTTGTAAGAATCACTCATTGCGTCATATTCTATAACAGATTCCAACAAATTATTGATTGTAGGTTGAACTCTAACAGGAGGCATATTGACCATTTCCTTAATCTCAGCTAGCTTAAGACCTTCAGGACGAGATGCGATTGTTGCAACAACCTCTGCTTCAGGAACATCCATTAGACCAGCATCCATCAGATACACAATCAGTTTATTTTCATTTTCTACTTGTGCTAACCTAGCAGTTGCTTCAGCTACTTTATGATCCAATGCATCAACAGTTACCTTCGATTGAGTTTGAAGTTGAGTATAAATCAGTTCTTTACTTTTAACATCAGAACTAAATTGGTTATGTTCTGATTCCAGTTGACTAATCTTCTGTTGAAAATCAATAATTTTGCGTTCAATTTCTTCTTTGTATTTTCTTTTACTGCTTTCCGTCGATTCCAGTTCACTTTTCTTAGCAATATTGATTTCTATTTCAGTTGTGGTAGTCTCGATTGATTGTTGTGTATGCATATCCTTCTCTTTTAGTTGTTCGTTGTTCTCCTTCAGTCCATGTAAAGAATTTTTTAATGAATCAATATAGTCTGGGATGACTCTAACATCATCTTTTGTGGAATCTATTGTCACCTTAGAAGTAGAAATAGTAGCTAAAACACGAGAGGATAATTCCTCCATATCTCTCTTAATCTCTTCAAGTAAGTTTGTTAGTTTTTCTTCTGACATCATAATCACCTAAATATCAATCCTTGAGAGCACTTTGAACTTTCCAGAGGCAGGATCATATTCGATAATTTCTCTTCGAGATAAGTCTTGGAGAATTTTACGAATAATGTCATCAGAAACACCAGAGGTTTTTTTAAGATTTTCAGCATTATCTACTCCAGGTGTATTCAAACTACGTAAAACCTGTATTTCTGGTAAAGTAACAATATCATTCTTCACTAAATATTGTAAAGATTTAGAACGGGAAAGTACTCGATTAAAATTGTTTTCAAGTTCAGCGTTTTTAATCTCTCTAGTTCTTGTTTGTTCTTTG
>JAGLOH010000223.1 GCA_023139025.1 Candidatus Heimdallarchaeota archaeon
AAAATTTGATTTTTTATTATGAATCCAGAGCAATTGGAGAGAAGCATCTGACCATAGATTGGTTCTGTGATTTCCAAATTCTGCTGATTTGTAAAATAACCAAACTCTTTCCCATTTACAAGATTATTTTCAACAATGTATGTGTGATAATCTTCTGGATTGAGCTCATAAAAACAATAGTCACACTCAATTAGTCTATTTTCAGTAATTTCTGAATATTCTGAATCCTTAATAAATAATCCATACATCTCCGTTGAAATATCATTATTTAGAATTGTGACATTTCCACCCATTACCACTGATAGTCCAGTTCCTTTTCCGTAACAATAATTGTCTCTTACTACAGAATCATTTGAACGAGATAATCGAATGTTAAATTGAACATTATCGATACATGTGTTATTTTCCACTAAAGCTGATTGAGATTTAGAAAGACGTATACCTCCTTGGAAAGAGTTATTTTTCAAAATATTAGCAATTATTTTTGCGTAAAAACTATCATCAAGCAACATTCCCCCCTTATAATTATTAGTTAAATTATTTCCGTAGATATAACTAAAATTACAGTAATTGAGGAAAATTCCACCCTCATTACTTTGGGTGCAGGTGTTATTTATGATACTGATGTAAGGTGAAGATCTTGCCCTAATACCATACATAGTTCCAGTGTTACATGTGTTGTTGATAATTTGAGCACCCTCGGTATAATATACTCTGATTCCAGTGTTGTGAAAATCTTGACATATATTATTGAAGATCTGAATTGTATGTGCTGCTGTTTCTTCTATAAGAATACTATATAATAATCCATTAAGGAAACAGTTCTGTATCAGAAAGTGTTTTGTTGTGTTGAATATTGAAATACAAGCTTCCTCAGATGTAGTAATATTAAGATTCTCTATTCTGTAAGGATCTTCGTCTGTTCCATTCCCTGGCAAGCTGTAAAGAGAGATATTTGAATCAGATTGTATGACAATAGGAGTCGAGATTATATATGAATTAGAATTTAAATTTTCACTATCTGTGGTAGCTGTAGTAATTTCTATAATCTGACTTCTCATTAGAATCAAACAGAAACACAATACTACTAGTAACCTTTTCTGATATTTCATTTTATCACTCTTGTTTTAGCTTCTAAATCACACTTATTCACAATTTATTCTGAATTATCTCAATTTCTTTTCTTGATTATTAAATCTTTTTTTCTTAATTGTTATTTGGAAATATCCATAAATCATCAGAGGAATAATAACAGCAAACGAGAAAAAAGCATAGTAAATATTCTTATTTCTATAAACTGGAGGTTCAGAAAGAGGATAGAGATCTTGTGTGTTAGCATATCCATCAATGTAATAACTTCCTACTACAGTAAAATAATCTGACCAGTAATTCCCTTCTTCTGATTCTTCATCGTACCAAACATTATTTTGACCATCGTCTTTAGCTTGAGCAGTATTAAAATGTTGATTATTTTCTATGAAAGAATTATGATGTATTGAATTATTCCTTGAGTATAAATCCAGAACTACTCCCCATAGAAGGTTTTCACTTAAAAAATTGTAACTAAGTTCATTTTTGGAAGAGCTTTCTAGAACTATACCTGCAAAATTTGAGTTACACGTATTATTGATGATCGCCATTCCTATGGAACCATAAGTATAGATTCCGAGATTCCAATTATCAGAGCAAAAATTGTTTTGAATTGTTCCTTTAATACAATAAAGTAGGGTTATGCCTGTATGAGTAGAGGAAAGGTTTTGGTGCAATATTTGAATATTGGAGCAATCTGCAAGAATTAACTGACCGTAAATAGGTTGGGTAATTTTTAGATCATCTAAACCCACAAAATAACCAAATTCTTTGTCATTAACCGAATTATTTTGGACAATGTAGGAGTGATAGTCTTCTCTGTTTAGTTCATAGAATTCGAAACCACTTCTATACAGAGCATTGTTAGTTATTTTTGACTCCTCAGCATCGATTAAGTATATCCCAATTCCATTACCAGAACAAATATTATTGTCAACTGTTACATTCCCCCCATTTACTATGACAATCCCCGTACCTATGCCAGAGCAATGGTTGTTTGAAACAAAAGAATCATTGGATTCATAAAGCGCTATATTAGCCTGGCTATTATCTGTGCATAAGTTATTTATTACAGTTGATTTGTTGGATCGACTAAAACTAATCCCTCCATGATAATCATTGTTTTTACATCTATTATCAGCTACGTACGATAAAGGTGATTCTTCCACAACAATCCCCCCCATACTATTTGAATTGCAAGTGTTATTAGTAATCAAACACGCTTCACTTAGGTCTACAAATATCCCTAACCAACCATCCTGAATACACCGATTGTTTTCAATTTGTGATTCAGAAGAGTTCCCAACATGAATACCAGCAAAGCTATTATAGTTGCAAGTATTGTTAATTATTTTCGTGCCTGGTGAATGTAAGATTCGAATGCCTGTTGCAGAATTTCCCACACAAATGTTGTCTTCTATTCTAGTTGTTTCTTTCCTTACAGAATCTATAACTATACCGCCCCTATAAGCATCTACAAAACAATTCTGAATTTTAAAATATTTAGTCGTATTATGGATATAGATTCCTTTATTCTCAGAGGTTGTTATGTTCAAATTTTCAATCCTGAAAGGTTCTTGAGGAGTCCCAGTACCTAATAATCCATAATCTGTGAAATTAGAGTCATTTGTAATAACGATTGGTAATGAGTTGATATAAGAAAAAAAAGGCTGATAAGCTTCTTTAGATGGAAATCTATGATATGTATTCTGAAACTCAGTTTCTTTAGATTCTACAGAGGTAAACATTGAAAGGAACAAAATAAATGAAATAGCAACTGTTGCACACTTTTTCATATAACTCATACGAAATCCTCTTCACTCTAAATATGACAGATATTAATTTTTAAAGATTTTGACTGCATTTTAGTTAATTTCTTTTTTTTGAATACTATTATAAGTGTTTAAGATATATTATTCTAGATAAAAAGACGGTTCAAACATATAGAAGACTTATCTAAAGGTGAAAGATTGAAAACCAAATTCAAAGTAGCAATAATTGCAGGAGCAATAATAGGGCTAGTAAGTATAACTATCCCTACAGTTTTTTTCCTAATACAACCACCAGAGATAACCAATGGTAATAATGATAAGAGTATTGATAATGTTATTTACCCCAATCCACTTTTTTACCGAGGAACAATTTCAGATATGATGCTTGAAAGTGATGACAGAGTACAGTTTATTGTAGGTAGCTATAATGCCACCTATGTCACCTATCCTCATTCACCTGCGTATATAATTTTAGATCACAAAAATCAAACGTGTACATATAAAGAGATGTTCCCAGGAATTATGTCTGGAAATATGCATCAACTAAAAATAGGTTTAGGTCCAAATAATGAGTCAATTGCTTATAATTTTTTTACTAATCCTTTCGGTTATCTAGTGGCATACTTGTACAAAACCAATACTCTTGGGAGATGGATATTCTATCCTGCACTTTCTGATAAACCCATCCCTTACGGTGGTTTTAATAGGAGAAGTGTGTATAACTGGAATTTTATGCCTTCTGGGAAAATAAATCTCGCTTTCTTATATCAAGGAACTTATAATACACCTGCCATCTATAATGAAACAACAGATAGTTTCTTCTTTTTATACGATGTTTTTGAGGAAATTCAAGATCAAGTAATTCTTAACTGGTATGGAGACTTTGCAGTTGTAGATTCAAATATTTTCTACTTTTGGTTAGAATATATAAACGAGTTCAACTTTCATCCTTATCTAGCTATTAAATGGCAGGGAGAAGGATGGCAACTAACGAGAATAGGAAATGAATCAGAAACATATATGCCCATCAGTATTATTCCTCAGAATAATAAGGTGAATATTTTTTATCATGATTCTGGTATTAGCAGTTTTGATAGTAGACTCTATCACACCCAAATTTACAATTCTACTAGTAATACTACAACTCTTCTACACCAATTTGATGGGAGAACTGTTTTTCGTCAAGATTCTGTGTGTGCTCTCTCTCAAAATGAGTATGTTTTCATCTATACTAAAGGGTCGTATGAACTAAATGCACAAAGAGATCTGTTTATGGGTTATTATGACGGTAAAGAATT
>JAGLOH010000224.1 GCA_023139025.1 Candidatus Heimdallarchaeota archaeon
AGAATTGTTTAAAGCTATTCTAATAAGTCTTAAGAAGCCATATTTAACGATTAATATTTTTTGATACTATCTGGGGAGATATCAGAGATCAGGAAGTAATAGAAGATTTAGTCAAAGATGTTGATGTTATAATTCATCTAGCAGCAATAATACCTCCTTTAGCATATGATAGACCCGATTTAGCATATGCTGTTAATGTAACTGGTGCAACTAACATATTACGTGCAGTAGAGCGGATGGAATCACCTCCTAAACTTATTTACGCATCCTCTATCGCAGTTCATGGTAACAGAATGGGTCATATTCCTCCTACAAGGATATCTGATCCAATAAATCCTCTGGAATATGATAATTATGCTAAACATAAAGTTGAGATGGAAAAGAAAATAATCGATAGTAAAATCTCCTGGACAATTTTACGATTTGCCGCAATTACACCATTTGAACTAGGCTGGAATATTCCTGATATAATGTATGAAATACCTTTGAAACAAAGAATAGAGATCGCAGATACTAGAGATGTTGGATTAGCTTGCGCAAATGCTGTTGAAGCTGACACTGAAGGAAAGATTCTTTTCATCGGAGGCGGAGAGGGAAATCAATTATACCAATCCGACTATGTTTCAAAACTGCTTGAAGCTTTGGGGATCGGGATGTTACCTGAAGAAGCATTTAAGCCTGTAAAAAATATTGATGATTATTATCACTGTGATTGGATGAACACAGCTGAAGCACAGAAATTACTGAAGTTTCAAAGATATTCTTTTGAAGATTTCCTCAAGGTATTCAAGAAGAAAATTGGTTTTAGGAGATTCCTAATTAAACTATTCAAACCAACAGTAAGAGGCATTTTACTCCATAAATCACCCTACTATAAAGCACAGAAAAAGAAACGAACTCGTCATAGCTCCAAAGGGAAACCTACCTTTGGATAATTTTTTTTCCAATGATAAGATATATATATCACTATATGACATCTAAATCAAAACGCTTTGGTGAATAGTTTTATATTAACAAAGTACCTTAATGGTGATAAAATGAGTAACGAAACAAAAAAAGAACTTGTCGTTGGAATTGATTTAGGTACAACTAACTCAGGTATCGCATATATGGTTGCAGGTAAACCAGAGATTATTCCAAATATTGAAGGAGGAAGAATCACTCCTAGTGTTGTTACCTTCAATGAGGACGGAACTCGTACTGTTGGAATACAAGCAAAAAGACAGGCTATAGTCTTGCCTGATAGAACTATTAGAAGTATTAAGAGAAAAATGGGCACTGATTTTAGATTTAAAGTAGATGATAAAGAATTTCACCCTGAAGAAATTTCTGCTATAATTTTATCTAAACTAAAAGAAGATGCTGAAACATATCTCAACCAGAAAATTCACAAAGCTGTTATAACAGTTCCAGCTTATTTCAGTGATTCTCAAAGGCAAGCTACAAAAGATGCTGGAGAAATTGCTGGTTTAGATGTTTTGAGAATTGTAAATGAACCCACTGCCAGTGCTCTGGCCTATGGACTAGACAAAGAAGGTGCAGAAAGAGTTTTGGTTTTTGATCTTGGTGGAGGAACTTTCGATATTTCAATTCTAGAACTCGATGATGGATTATTTAGAGTAATTGCTACTTCTGGAAATAACCTACTAGGTGGGGATGATTGGGATCAAAGAATAATTGATTGGATTAGTGAAGAATTCAAGAAGAAAGAAGGTATAGATTTATCCAAAGATTCTAAAGTTGTTCAAAGATTAAAAGATGCGGCAGAAGAAGCTAAAATTGAACTAACATCTAAATTGAAAACACAAATCAGTTTACCTTACATTACAGCTGATGCTTCAGGACCAAAACATCTTGATATGGAATTATCTCGAGCTAAATTTGAAGATATGACTAAGGATTTAGTAGAGAAATGTGCTGGTCCTTCTAGACAAGCTTTGAAAGATGGAAAAATCAAACCTGGTGATTTAGACCAAGTAATCTTAGTTGGTGGTGCTACAAGAATGCCTATGATTAGAGATATGACCAAGGAGTTATTTGGTAAAGAACCACATAAAGGGGTTGCTCCTGAGGAAGTTGTTGCTTTAGGCGCTGCTGTTCAAGCAGCTGTTCTAGCTGGTGAAGTTAAAGATATCTTACTTCTTGATGTGACTCCTTTAACATTGGGTGTTGAAACCTTGGGTGGAGTAATGACTCCTTTAATAGATAGAAACACTACCATTCCAGTTACAAAGAAGAAAGTCTTCACAACAGCTGCAGATATGCAAACTTCTGTTGAAGTTCATGTTCTTCAAGGAGAAAGAACCATGGCTTCAGATAATATTACTCTAGGGCAATTTCAACTAGTTGGAATCCCCCCTGCTCGCAGAAATATTCCTCAGATTGAAGTTGCATTTGATATGGATGCAAATGGAATTCTACAGGTATCAGCCAAAGATTTAGGAACAAATAAGGAACAGAAAATAACAATTCAATCTTCACATTTATCAAATGAAGACATTGAGAAAATGAAAAATGATTCTGAAAAATACAGTGAAGAAGATGAGAAACGAAAATTAATCATCGAATCTAAAAATTCTGCAGAACAAGCACTATATTCTACCGAGAAAACAATAGAAGAATTAGGAGACAAAATATCTGATTCTGAGAAGAAGTCTTTGGAAGAAAAGATGGAAGAACTGAAGAAAGAAACTGAAACTGAAGATGCTGAGAAAATTAAAGCAAAAACTGATGAACTTATGCAAATTATGATGCAAATATCTCAGCGAATCTATCAGGAAACAGGTCAAGTTCCCGGTGAAGATCAACCAGAAGGCCAATATGCTCCTGGTGCTCCTGGTGCTCCTGGTGCTCCAACTCAACATGATATTGATGAAGAACAAGTTATCGATGTGGATTATGAACCCGTAGAGGATGATGAGTAAACTCATCACACTCTAACCGATAACATTTTTATTCCCTTTTTATTTTCTATTTTGTTAGCTTCGAAAATAGATGAGGTCAAATCATGTCCCAAAAACGAGATTACTACGAAGTCCTCGGTATATCAAAAGATGCCTCAGATTCAGATATTAAAAAAGCTTTTCGAAAACTAGCTATGCAACATCATCCAGACAAAAATCCTGATGATCCAGATGCTGCTGAAAAATTCAAAGAAGCTACAGAAGCTTATGATATACTTTCTAATTCAGAGAAAAGAACTGCTTATGATAGATTTGGATTCGCAGGTGTTCATTCCGATTTCTCTTCAGTAAATTCAGGAGATTTCTCAACAATTTCGGATTTGTTCTCATCCCTCTTTAGAGATGACTTCATGGGTGATGACCTCTTTAGTCAATTTTTTGGAGGAAGACGTAGGTCTAGATCTTCAGGACCCCAAAAAGGTTCAGATTTATTGATGAATTACCAAATTTCTTTTACAGAAGCAATATATGGAGCGCAAAAAATAGTAGAAGTTCCTATAAAGAAAGAATGTGAAAAGTGTAAGGGAAGTGGAGCCCAAGAAGGAACACAACCAAAGAAATGTGACAATTGTCAAGGGTCTGGAATTGAAACTGTAACCAGACAAATGGGTTTTACAAGATATATCTCACAACAAAACTGCAGTAGATGTCAGGGTAAGGGGGAGAAAATTGATAAACCTTGTAAAGAATGCAAAGGGTCAGGTAGATCTAAAGAAAATGAAAAATTAAAATTAGTAATACCTCCTGGTGTTGATTCAGGTTTCCGTCTAAGAATTCGTAACAAAGGCGAAGAGGGTAGATTAGGTGGACCAAGAGGGGATCTTCAAATAAGATTGATAGTTGAGCCCCATTCGTTTTATAAGAGACAAGGGGATAATATCATTGTGGAAATAGAAATTTCATTTCCTCTAGCTATTCTTGGAGGAGAACTTGTTATTCCAACACTTTATGGACCAGAAAAAGTAAAAATTCCTAAGAAGACAAGAGAAGGAAGCGTACTCCGATTACAAAGAAAGGGTATTCAACGAAAAACTCAATATGGAATGAATTATGGTGATTTCTTAATTGTAGTCCATTATTCAGTTCCTGAAAGAATTTCTGAGGAAGAAAAGAACCAGTTAATAGAACTGAATAAAATTATGAAAATGCCTTCAAAGCAATCAAAGCT
>JAGLOH010000225.1 GCA_023139025.1 Candidatus Heimdallarchaeota archaeon
GAAGCAGGAATGAGAACAAGAATAGAAGCGTTTGTGGACATGCTCAGAAGAAGTATTAACGAAAAAGTTATATTTCTTACAGAACAGGTTCGAATTTGAGGAGGAAAATGTAGATGCCATTATCTTTCCCATATGTTGGAACCTTTACTTATGTATTTGAATCTATTGCAAGAGGGATGAAAAGAGATGATATTATTGTTCCTGATGAACCCACTTATCGAACTAAACAATTAGGTTCTCAACATTCTTCAGAATTTGTTTGTACTCCTTTTAAAATGCTTCTTGGATCAATAATTGAAGTTATTGAAAAAGGAGCCTATGAAATAGTTGCAACAGTTTTTGTTGATTATTGTAGACTTGGTTATTACTCTCCTCTCTATAGAATTATTCTCGAGGATTTAGGATATGATTTTGATCTAATAAATCTTGACTGGTTTAATAAAGTTGAATTCTTTACTAGTTTCAAAAAACTTGCATGTAATGTGAATGCCGTTCAAGCTTTTCAAGCATTTAGAGTTGGGTGGATTAAGAACAGATACATTGACAAAATAGACAAAACTCTCTACAGCTATGGGGCTGTTGAAATCGAAAAAGGTGCCTCATACAAAGTTGCACATAAGCTTTACAGACAAGTAGTTGAGACAGAGGGGATGAAGAATATCCGAATGCTTCCAGAAATTATTCGAAAAACGTTTGATGATGAAGTTGAAATTGATACAGAAGCTAGACCCCTAAAAGTAGGTGTTGTTGGAGAACTATATGCGGTAGTAGAACCTGCGATCAATCTTGATATAATGAGAAGGCTAAACGATATAGGTGTTATCACTGAAACCCCCATCACTTTTACAAGATGGATTGATTTAGGTCAAAGAATGAATCCTTTCAAGAAGTGGCATTATAAAGCTTGTATAAAACATGCAAAACCATATGTTAGATATCCTCTTGGAGGTAAAACTAGGGAATCTCTGGGAGCTGTAATTGAATATAAAGAAAAAGGATGGGATGGAGTAATTCATTTGTATCCATTCACCTGCATGCCTGAGATTATCTCTAGGAGTATTTTACCCCAGGTGAGCAGAGAACATGATATGCCTGTACTTTCATTAGTTCTAGATGAACATACAGGAGAAGCAGGAATTCAAACTAGATTAGAAGCATTTGTTGATCTATTAGAACGTAAAAGGAATGATGGAAATGTGTTTTAAAACTAAAGGAGATAAAAAAAATGATTAATAGTAAAGATAAGTATTTTCTTGGTGTTGATGTTGGATCTATAAGTACAAACTTAGCAGTAATTAACAATTCAAAAGAATTAATAAAATCGGTTTATATTCGCACAGAAGGTAAACCAGTGGATTCAGTTCAAAAAGGAATCAAATTAATGAGAGATCAGCTCGGAGAGGAACTTGCGATAACAGGTGCGGGATCAACTGGAAGTGCGAGGAAATTGACAGGTGTAATAATTGGTGCGGATATAGTCAAAAACGAAATAACAGCTCATGCTTTGGCTTCTTTACACTATAATCCTGATGTTCAAACAGTTATAGAAATAGGCGGACAAGATAGTAAAATAATCATTATTCGCAATGGGATTGTTGTAGACTTTGCTATGAATACAGTTTGTGCAGCTGGTACTGGTTCCTTTCTAGACATGCAAGCAAATCGACTAGAAATACCTATTGAGAAATTTGGCGAATTAGCTTTACAATCCGATAATGCGGTTTCAATTGCTGGAAGATGTACAGTTTTTGCAGAAAGTGATATGATTCATAAACAGCAATTGGGTCATCCAACTAAAGATATTGTCAAAGGCTTGTGCGAAGCTTTAGGTAGGAATTACTTAAATAATGTTGGGAAAGGAAAAGATATTAGAACCCCTATAATGTTCCAAGGAGGAGTAGCAGCTAATATTGGAATGAAAGAAACTTTCGAGAAATATTTGGAACAAGAGATTATTATACCTGAAAACTATGCAGTGATGGGTGCCATAGGTTCAGCAATTCTTGCTCAGGAAGATGCAGCAAAAAGACCTGGAAAATCGAATTTTCAGAGCTGGGATATTTCAGAAATGGATTTCCAAACTTCTGGTTTTGAGTGTGATGGTTGCTCTAACATTTGTGAAATTGTTGAAATACGCAGAGATGATACATTAATTGCTAGATGGGGGAGTAGATGTAGGAAGTGGGATTTAATAGATTAAACTAGCAAATCACTGAGATCTAATTCATGGTCTACAAAAACAACTGCTATTTATTCTTTACATAACCAGAAACGTGAAGTTTATCGAAAATAGTATCTGTTTTTTCACGGTTTTCAGAATCACAATTTGGACAATATGAATTACAGTAATACCCTTGTTCTACAGCTTCTTCATATTGTTGATGCTCAGAGTAGGTAGGAAAATCACAATTCCACTTCTCTCCACAACTCTCACATTCATGCTTACATTCAGACACAACTTCAACTTCCTATTTGTTATACCTTATTCTGATTAAATTACTTAGATTGATTATCAAAAAAATATATGTTAACCAATGCGTCTGAAACTTAATATAGTTATCCCTTATGAAGAAAATACTTGTTTTAAATAAAGGAGTCAAGCTATTCAATCTTAAATATCATTGAACATATTCAGAATTTGCTAGCTAATTCATCTTTTTTTATGAGTATTTTTATGCTTTCCATTGACTACAGATAGAAATCAAATAATTTCAGTAGTAATATCTTCTCCCTCTAAGCAACTCTATATGTCAAAGTAACTACAATTTTTTGTAATTACTATTCCATTCTTTTATAAAATTGGATAAGACTTAAAAGCAACTAATTTTTTTGAAGTTCGATATAAATGAAATTCAAATTGATGACTGATTCAACATCTCAAATTCCTCCTGAATTCGCAGAAGAGAAGAAGATTGCAATTATAGAACCAACCATAGATTTTGAAGGAAAACACTGCAAAGATATTTCTGATCTTGATAGAAATTATTTCTTTTCAAAACTTAAGAAAATGAACCCTGTTCCAAAGACATCTGTAGCAAATCCACAGAATGTGTTAGAGGTTTTAGAGCAAATTAAGAAAGATGGTCAAGATGAAGTATTATATGTTCATCTTACACAAGCTATGTCCAACCAATTAGGAACTGTGCAAATTGCTGCAAAAAAAATGAAAAATGATCTGAAAGTTCATTATTATAATACTGAGTTCTCTGCAACAGCTGAAGGTCCCTTTGTACTATATGCACAAAAACTTAAGGAAGAAGGAAAATCAATTGATGAAATAACGAAAACTCTTGATAAAATGAAACCACTCATTTATTCAATGGGAATTTCCAGTAGCTTCAATGTATTATTTAGAACTGGAAGAATCAAAAAGTCTGTGAAAATGACAATGATTTCCTCGATGATGAACCTGAAGCCTATATTTGAAAGTACAAGAGATAAAGGATATGGAAGCGGTGGAGCAGGAACTGGTTATGGAAGTGCTGTGAAGAAAATAATAGCAAGTCTTGAAGAAAAAACTGATGCTAATGTCGAGTACAATTTAATTGTCAATCATATTGCAAATCCAAAATTAGCTAAAAAACTAGAAGAAGGAGTAAAAAGTATTAGAAAGATAAAAGATGTACAATACTGGGAAATATCTCCTGTTGTTGCTAATACCTTAGGTTATGGTACAGCATCGATTTCTCTTTATCCAACATTCGAAACAATTACAAAATAATATTTGAGAAGATTCGATAAGTTTACTTAAGATGCAGTTTAGAACTTTCCAAGTATTAATTCACTTTTTTTATTTAATTTGCAGAAATAGTATAAAGATTAGTTCTTTGTATTTTTCTCAATTTTATTTTCTACAAACATAGGAAAAGGATCTACTATATCATGATTAAAAGAAACTCTAAGAAAATGATTAATGCGTCTACCCAGTAATCCATTAAAGCTATAAAGAAGGTTTATGGATAAAAAATAAGTTTCTGGATTTGTTATCATTAAATCAGTAATTTTAAATTAAAGTTCTGCTTAAAATGACCTAGAGATTGGAAAATGTTCAAGAAAAGAAGAAAAAGCATTCTTGAGAATATGAAAAATGAAA
>JAGLOH010000226.1 GCA_023139025.1 Candidatus Heimdallarchaeota archaeon
TCCTGTTGCTGAATTGGAACCTGTGGAAGTATCAGGAGCTTTGATTAGTCGAGCTACTTTGCACAATGCTGATTTCCTTATTAACCTAGATGCTCAACCTGGTGATTTTGTCTATGTTGAAAGATCTGGAGAGGTAATTCCAAAAATTATCAGCGTTACTGCGAAGAATTCTACAGGAAAAGTGGATCTACCAAATCAATGTCCATCTTGTGGATCTAAAACTTTGAAATCTGGTGTAAATCTTCTCTGTACAGGTGATTCATGTAGGGGAAGAGATATACAAGAGATTAGTTCTTGGATAAGAAAAACTGGCATAGATGGAATTGGCGGTAAAAGCTTAGAAAAACTCTACGATATAGGTTTGGTTAAACACTATTCTGATCTTTATTCTCTTACAGAAGACCAATTAGTTGATCTACTAGGGAGAAATGGTATAAAAATCTCAGCTTCTATAGATGAAACAAGAGAGCTACCTTTTGGATCATTTCTAGCAGGTTTGGGTATAGAAAAATTGGGGAGAACCATGGGTAAGAAACTAGCTAATTCTTTTAACAATTTTGATGAACTCAAAAAAGCTTCTATGGAGAAGTTGATGAAATTAGAAGGAATATCCGATATCACTGCAAGGTTTATTCATAGTGGAATCAGACAAACGGAACGATACGAAAAATTGTTCGAAAATGGTTTGAAGATTATCTATCCTGAGAAAAAAGATACACAAATCACTAATCAAAGAGAAACACAACAGGTGATTTCATTGAAAATATATGTTACAGGAAAAGTAGAAGAATATACAAAAGTTGAATTACAAGAACTTTTAGAGAAAAAGGGAATAGCTTGGGGTTCAGGCGTTACAAAGAGCTTAGACTATTTAGTACTAGCAGAGAATCCAGGAAAAAAGAGACAAGAACAAGCTGATGCTCTAGGAGTAAAAATGATCGGATGGGAAGAATTCTATTCAAAATATGTTGAATAATCTACTCTTTTCTAATCTTTTTTAACTTTTTTTTATAATTTCATAGTAATAGTAATTCCATCTCTTAAAGGTAGAATGGTTGATAAAACTCTTTTATCTGTAAAAGCTAATCTGTTATACTCTCTTGAACCTACGGTTTGATAATCTCTCTTTCGTTTTTGAGCGACTTTTCCATACCACAAAGTATTATCAGTTATCAATAAACCTCCTTTTCTAAGCCTAGGTATTGATTTCTCGAAAACTTCCGGATAATCTTCCTTCTCTACATCATTAAAAATAATATCAAACTCCCCCTCAATTTCATCTAGAATTTTGATTGCATCTCCAATTCTAAAATCAATCTTTGTTTTAACCCCAGCTTTTTTGAAATATTTCTCAGCAAGCAGTTTGTTTTCCTCCATAAAATCTGTACAGATTATCTCAGTTGTAGAATCCATTTTTTCTGAAAACCATAAAGCAGAATAACCAAAACCAGAACCAAGCTCTAGAATTCTTTTAGCTTTAATCATTATTGCATATTGATTCATCAATACTCCAACCAACGGTTCTATTATAGGAAAATCTATACTTGCAGCATAATCTTCTACTTCTGTGTATATTGAAGCACGATTTTTCAGAAGATCAGTCATATACTTCTCCACCTTAGGATTAGTAATTTTCATGATTTAACATTCAATCAAAGAAATAAAAATACTAACTTCTTCCAAAAATATTCATAATTATAAAATCAATGAAACTTGGAAAAAGAAATAGGTTTATAATATCTCTAAATTACTTTTATTCGATAACACAATGAGTTTCGCTGATATCAAATTTCCTGGGGAAGTAATTACCGTCGAAGGTGAAAAAAAGGCAAATGAAATTATTATTCTAGCCTTAAGTACATGTCAATGGTGTAAAAAGGGTAAAAAATGGTTGAAAGATAACAACTACACTTACAGTTATCTTGACATAGATAAAGTTCCTTTTGAAGAAAAAAGAGAATTCAAAAGAGCTGTCAGTAAACATTTCAATGCGATGGTTAGATATCCTTTCTTAATTGTTGATGGAGATAAATTCTACGCTGGTTTTAACATAGAAAATTGGAAAGAACTGTTTCTCGAATAGGTTGATATTCATGAAAGAGAAAACTATAGATGACGTAACTAAATATGTAAAACAAGTAGCTCAGAAGAGAAATTGGATTCTACATCCAAATGACGATGGAACACTAGATATGCTTATTGAAGGATTAAGAGACTATTTTAATAGAGTAGGATACTTTAACTGTCCTTGCAGAGATTCAAATGAAGACATGAAATTTGATAGAGATATCATTTGTCCATGCGATTATGCCCAGCCTGACATAGATGAATTTGGACGTTGTTACTGCGCTTTATATTTTGATCCTAATTATACCTTTGATTCTGAAATCGAAATGATTCCTGAAAGAAGACCTGAAGAGAAGTGGTAAATGCGCATATTTCCACTCTAAATTATTCAAGAGTGTTTTCTTGCTTTTTGTGAGTTGATAAACTTAATAAATAAGTGAAAAAAATTTACTTTGAAGAAAATGGATAGGATAGGCAAATATACAACTAAACCATTCAAACGTAAATTTCAAGCTGAAGCTACAGAATTTTCTCGAAATAGGTTCTATATGACTGGTCTACTTGAGTTGGATATAACTAAAGCCAGAAAAATATTTGTATGCTATAAAAAACAAAAAGGTGAAAATCTTTCATTTACATCCTGGGTTGCAAAATGTGTAGCTACAGCTATTAGTGAAAACATTGAAGTTCAGTCTGCTAAAAAAGGCAAGAAAATCATTTATTTCGAGGATGTAGATCTTTCAATTCCCATCGAGAAAATTATTGATGGCAAACCTTTTCCATCCATATTGGTTCTTAGAAAAGCTAACGAAAAGAGTCTTCAAGATATACATAACGAAATAAGAGCAGCTCAATATCCTGACAAAGATGATATGCTAACTAGTATTTCTAAGAAACAATTAGACATTCTCTTTTCTATGCCACGTTTTATTCGTGATCTCATTTTTTGGAGACGATTACGTAGAAATCCTTTTTATTTGAAAAAACTTAATGGAACAGCTCTTCTCAATCCTCTTGGTATGTTTGCAAAAGGTATTGGTGGATGGGCACTTAATCTCGGACATCATCCTTTAAATGTAATTATTGGTGGTATATCCGAAAAACCTCGTTTTATTGATGGCAAACTTGAAAACAGAGAATTTCTGAATATAGCCTTAAAAATGGATCACATAATTATTGATGGTGCTCCAGCTACTAGATTTGCTAGAAGACTAGCTGATCTTCTTCAAACTGCAGGATTTCTGGAAGACTTCTGTAATGAATGAATAAAAAAGAACTATAAATTTCATCTTTTAGAAAATTAGTTCGTAATCTCTAAAGACAATTTTGAACAGAAAAAAAGAATTGAAGTTACGAAAGTCCTATAACTTACTACCACAGGATGTACAAAACTTAGCATCTAAAACTTCATTAAACCCACAATTTGGGCATACTTTTAGACCTTGTGGAGTTTGATTAAAAGCATAAGGAGGCTGTTCTGCGGTTTGATATGTTTGTTGTGGTTCGTATGTTCTTTGCGGTTGATAAGTTTGATACTGTTGTTGCTGTTGATAATATCCTGGTTCAGATTGCAACTGCTGTCTTCGTCTTCTTCTGAAAACAATTGCACCAATTATAATTGCAAGAACACCTAGACCAATTAAGCCATAAATCCAGTCTCCAGGTTCCAGACCAGAACCTCCTACCTCATAACTTTGAGTGGCAGAAATTGTATAGGAAACAGTTGATAAACCGAAATTGATAATTACAAAATCATAACTTCCTGAACTTAATATTTCTGTAATAGTAGTAGATGTTACATTTGAACTATATGCATGCCAATAAGGTTCAGAACCACCATCATTCCATTCTTCAAAATCTCCACCTCCACATATTGCAACATCTACATTATCCGAAGAAGTAACAGTAACTCGAACAGTTGTTGAGGATTGAGATATTGTTCTAGTATACAAAACAAAATATCCAGAAGGCAATGTATCAGAATCGGAAAATAGATCAGTTGTAGTTGTTTCAGCATTTGCAAG
>JAGLOH010000227.1 GCA_023139025.1 Candidatus Heimdallarchaeota archaeon
CGCCAAAGACGCAAAGGAGTTCTTTTACTCTCCATTATGTGCAAAGAATCTAGCTACTTATCCACTTCTTGAAGAGAAATTACCGTTAAGAAGAGGAGAGGAAGCAGAACTTAAGAAGATTGGAATTGTTGTAAAGGGTTGTGACTCCCGTGCCATAATCCAAATCATTCAAGAAAAGGGATTAGAAAGGGAAGATGTTGTTTTAATAGGCATCCCTTGCAAAGGTGTAATCGACCCCAAAAAGATAGCGAAAAGATTTCCTAAACAATCAAAGTTTGTTGATGTTGAGGAAAATAACAACGACGAATACGTATTAGAAATAGGTGGAACAAGCCATAAAATCCCCAAAGACGAATTGCTTTCAGATGTATGTAAAAGCTGCGAATACCCAAATCCACCTTTATATGACATACTTATAGGTGAAGCTGAAGAAGAATTTCAACCCGAACACTTTAACAGAGTAGATGAATTAGAAGAAAAAACAATTGAAGAAAGATGGGAATATTGGGAGAAGCATTTTCAGAATTGTATTCGCTGTTATGCATGTAGAGAGGCATGTCCTCTTTGTTATTGTAAAACTTGTATGGCTGATCTATTAGACCCACAATGGGTCAGACGATCTGTAAATCTATCAGAAAATACTGCTTGGAACGTTATGCGTGCATTTCATCTTGCTGGTAGGTGTATTAGTTGTGGGGAATGCGAACGAGCTTGCCCTGTTAACATTCCTCTAATGGAACTGAACAAGTTCATTGAGAAAGAAGTCAAAGAGATGTTTGATTATACTGCTGGACTCGATACAGAAGAAAAACCATTTCTGGGAAGTTTTCGACCAGATGATCCGGAGGATTTCATTTCGTGAGGAATTAAAATGGAACAACTAACATTACCAAAAGAAAAATTACCTGAATTGCTTGGAGAGATTGGTTCTAAATTTGAACTGATTGGACCAAAGGAAGAAAATGGATTCTTAGCCTTCAGGAAAATAAATGATCCAAAAGAAGTTAATCTAGAAATTTTACTTTCAAGAGTACCTCCTAAGTCTTTGATATTCCAACAAACTGAAACTCTCTTTACATATGCCAAAGGAAAAGATTCTAAGGTTCAATCTCCAAAAATCGATGAATCAGTAAGAGTAATTTTTGGAATTCGTCCATGCGATGCACGAGGATATGATATCATAGATCCAGTTTTTATGGGTAAGAAAGAGAGTGATTATATTGATCCATTTTATACAAAGAAAAGAAATAGAAGCATTCTGATTGGTCTAAGTTGTAATGAACCAGATACTAACTGTTTCTGTACATCATTTGATGACAGTCCAGCGAATACCAAGCATGTAGATATTCTATTTACAGATATAGGTGATACATTTTTTGTTGAAGTTGTAACAGAAAAAGGAGAAGATCTGATTAAAAACCTAAGCAAAATCTTCTCAAAGGCAACTGAAAAAGAGAGCACTATCAGAAAGGAGAGAGAAAAAACAGCAATTGAAGTAATCTCCCGAAAGATGAACACAGAGGGAACTGTTGAAAAACTAAACAAAATGTTTGATCACGAATTTTGGATAGAAGCTGCTAGAAGTTGTATTGGTTGTGGAATTTGTACTTATTTGTGTCCAACTTGTCACTGTTTCGATATGCAGGATGAAAGCACTTTGAAACTAGGTGGGAGAGTACGTGTGTGGGATTCATGTATGTATGAAGAATATACCCATCATGCATCAGGTCATAATCCTAGACCCTCAAGAATGAATAGAGTGAGAAATAGAGTTTATCACAAATTCAACTACTTCCCCAAAAATGATGGGATCTTTGGATGTACTGGTTGTGGTAGATGTATTGATTATTGTCCTGTTAATATTGATATAATTGAAGTAATTGACAAAGTAAAGGAGGTCAATGTATGACTGACGAAAACCCCTACCAGCCTTGGATAGCGAAAATTATCAGTGTAAAAGAAGAAGCTAGTGGAGAGAGAGCAATAAAGACATTCAGACTTGAATTTCAAGATGAAGAAGTCAGAAAGAAGTTCACCTTCCTGCCTGGTCAATGTATTATGATAAGTGTCTTTGGAACTGGTGAAAGTATGTTCGCTATCTCTTCATCACCCACTCAAAAAGATTATATCGAAGTTAGTGTAATGAAATATGGTAAACTTACCAAAGCACTGCATCTAAAAGAAGAGGGGGATTTAGTTGGAGCAAGGGGTCCATATGGGAACAGCTTCAAAGTCGATGAATGGAAAGGAAAGAATATTCTCTTCTTAGGTGGAGGGATAGGTCAAGCTCCACTTCGTTCTGTGATTGATTACTGTATAGATAACAGAAAAGATTATGGAAAAATAGATATCGTTTATGGTGCTAGAACTTCTCGTGACCTCTGTTATAAGGATGAATTTGCAGAAATGAGTAAGAAGGATGATTTAAGCATTCATCTTTCCATAGATGTTGAAGAAGAAGGTTGGGATCAGTTTGTAGGGTTTGTGCCAGATAATTTGAAGAGACTTAACCCATCTCCAGAAGATACTATTGCAATAACATGTGGCCCACCAATTATGATTAAATTTGTAATTCAAAATCTCTTGGAACTTGGCTTCAAAGAAGACCAGGTTTACACAACTTTGGAAATGAGAATGAAATGTGGTATAGGTATATGCGGAAGGTGCAACATAGGGAATCTCTATGTCTGCAAAGATGGACCAGTATTCTCATATGATCAAATAAAAGATATTAAAGGAGATATGTAAAGGCGTGATAATGTTATGAAAATTGGAGTTTATGTTTGTGAATGTGGATCCAACATTGCAGGTACTGTTGATGTTGAGGAATTAGTAGAACAAGCAAAAGAATTTCCAAATGTAGAAGTCAGCAGAGTTTACAAATATGTGTGTTCTGACCCTGGTCAAGTATTGATAAAACAGGATATTGAGGAGAAAAAACTAGATAGAATTGTAGTTGCAGCTTGTTCGCCTAGAATGCATGAACCTACATTCAGGGCAGTGTTAGAAGATATGGGATTGAATCCTTATGTCTTAGAAATGGTCAATATTAGAGAACAAGTTTCTTGGGTTCATGATGACAAAGCAAAGGGAACAGTTAAAGCAGCTTCATTGCTTAAAGGTGCAGTTTTAAGAGCTTCCTTAATGCAACCCTTAGAAAGAAAAAAGGTTGGCGTAACACACAATGCACTCGTGATAGGTGGTGGTATAGCAGGTATCCAAGCTTCTCTTGATTTAGCTGATATGGGATTTGATACTACACTTGTCGAAAAATCTGCAACAATTGGTGGAAAAATGTCTCAACTTGACAAAACATTTCCAACATTAGATTGTTCGCAGTGTATTTTAAGTCCTAAAATGGTAGACGTTAATCGTCATCCAAATATTGACTTACTTGCACTCAGTGAGGTTGTAGAAGTTGATGGATATGTTGGAAATTTCAAAGTAAAGATTAAGAAAAATCCTATTTATGTATTAGCAGATAAATGTACTCTATGTGATGATTGTGTTCCTGTCTGTCCAGTTATAGAACACGATGAATATAATCAAGGATTTTCTCCAAGAAGAGCGATTTACATACCATATCCTCAAGCAGTCCCAGCATCATATCTTATAGATCCTAATTCTTGTCTAGGTATAGATCCGCTCATTTGTTCAAAATGTAAAGATGTTTGCGGACCAGAAGCAATAGATTTTGATATGAAACCAGAGATAATTGAAAAAGAAGTTGGTGCCATAATTGTAGCAACAGGATATGAACCCTATCCTATAGAAAATATTGGTGAGTATGGTTATGGAACAATTCCAGATGTGATTTCTGGTTTGGACTTTGAGAGAATAGTTTCTGCAAGTGGTCCAACTGATGGTACAATTCGTCGTCCATCTGATGGTAAAATACCTAAAACAGTTGTTTTCGTCCATTGTGCGGGATCTCGTGACCCAAGCAAACATCTACCTTATTGTTCGAAAGTTTGTTGTATGTATGCAACCAAACAGGCGATGTTTATCCGTGAAAGATGCCCTGAAACCGAAGTCGTGATCTACTATATGGATCTGCGCGGCATGGGTAAGGGCTATGAGAAATATTT
>JAGLOH010000228.1 GCA_023139025.1 Candidatus Heimdallarchaeota archaeon
CAACCCACATCTTCCTTCAGTAAATGAAGGATGGTTAATTTGTTTTATTTCATAGTCAGTATCTAATAAAGATAAAAGTTGATTCAATCTTTTATGAGTATCTTCAAAGCTAGCATCTGCGTCAGCACAGAGAAAAGCGGCATTACTTTGTGTGACAACCTTTTTGTCTATCAATTTTACAATTTCTCCTACTTCAAAAAGCATCTGCGGGTAAGTTTCATGTGTATTCTTAGAAAGAACATTAATCAGAAGTGGATAGATCATTTTTCGCATAACACTATAAGTGGATGTAACAGGATTCTCAATTTTTACATAATCTTGTTTGTCAATATTTACTCTAGTAGTTAAAATTTCAGGGTCAGTAAGAATGTTTGTAAGTACCTCAGTTCCTCCAGCACCTACAAGTATATTTCGTACCAAATTCTCGCTTTCAGTTTCAGGTAAAAGCCCCCCAGTAGTTAGAACCTTCCATTTTGTTGGACCAATTTTGTTATAGTCTAAAGCAATTGCTAATTCTTCAGCTATATCGACCCAGTGGAGAATATCTTTTCTGTAAGGAGGAATTTCAATGGTTAAAATATTGCTATCAATTGAATTGCAATTGAATCTTCTTTTTGCAACTAACTTTGCAGCATCTTTTGGTTTCATTTTTGTTCCAAGATATTTGTTTACTACATCTAGATTAATCTCAATCTCCTCTTTATCAAAAAGGGGAGTTATCACACTCCTTGTGTAAATATCTGGAGGGTATTCTATTTTAACACTATAAATTTCAGCACCATGAGTTACCAAAACCTGACATAATATGTTCAAAACCACATTAACTGTTTCAAAATTGGTTCCAGTTACTTCTATTAAACTGCCAGTAGTTTCTTCTGTAATTTTACCTACGTCATTGCTGTTAATTACTGGTGGTAAGGATAATGTTGTACCATCTGCAGAAAGAAGAATCGGATAATGACCATATCCTTTAATGATATGACCAAATTCTTTTCCCTTTTCATGTTCTTCCAATATTCTTTCTAAAGACATCTTTTCTGTAGATTCAAGTGGGATAAATTCATGGGTTTCTTCTATCACTTTGTATTCAATTGGACTCTTTATCATCGAGAGATTATAGAAACCTATAGAAGACCTTTTTCTTCGTCTCCCATAGGAGTAATCAATCTTTTCTGAGAGTTGCATAATTTGTTTGATATAATAATCTGTTAGGGAAATGTTTTTTGCAACTGCACAAGCTATGTATGGTCTTGTAGAAGCTAACTGTGAATCTACTTTCACTACATAACCACTTTCTTTCACCTCATATTCTGGGATACCACTCTCTTCCTCAAGAATGCCTTTTATCTCTCTTATCATTCCCTCTGGTGACCAAAGATCAGGTCGATTACTAGTTTTAATGTCAATCACAAGCATATCTTCTTCTTCGATGTATTGATCAATTTCTGATTTAGCATACGAAAGTAAATCTTCTAGTTGTTCAATTGATAATTGTTTACCTAACATTTCTTGCATTTTTTTGTAACTTGCTTTTATTGATACCATCTGTTTAACCTCTCGACATCTTAGCTGTTCTCAACCAATCAAACTTATGACTGAATAATTCCCTTATGTCCGTAATTCCATTTTTAACCATAAACAATCTTTCTATCCCTAAACCCCAAGCTATAACTGGTGCTTCAATTCCAAATGGTTTTGTTACTTCAGGTCTGAAAATCCCTGCACCTCCAAATTCAATCCAACCTAGGTTTGGATCAAGAACATTGAGTTCTACAGAAGGTTCTGTAAAAGGATAATAATCGGGTTTAAATTTAAACTGCTCATTTTCAGCTATATCCACTGCAAATGCCTTTAAAATCCCTAATAAATCTCTAAATGTTATAGATGGATCCACAACAATTCCTTCAACTTGAGTAAATTCACAGAGATGTGTTGCATCTACGGTATCAGGCCTATAACAACGAGATATTGAGAAATATTTAGATGGAACTTCTAAGTCTACTAAGGTTCTTGCACTAACAGATGTTCCATGAGCACGTAGAACTAGTTGAGCACTTTTTATTGGGTCCCACTTATATCGCCAACCCTTACTTCCGGTGTCATAACCATATTCATGAGCTTTTTTCACATTTTCTACATAATCTGCTTTTGGCAATTTGCCTTGTTTTGGGTTTGATACCTGATATACATCAGACCACTCTCTTGCAGAATGATTTTGGGCTTGAAATAAAGCATCAAAGTTCCAAAACTCTAGTTCAACTATTGGACCTCTCATCTCCTTAAAACCCAAAGCACACAGTTTTTGCTTAACTTCATCAAGAAACTCAGCATAGGGTTGTTTTCTCCCACCATAGAAAGTAGGGGGGGAAGCCTTTAGATTATATTCTCTTAGTCTTGTATCGCGCCAAGAACCATCTCTAATCATTTCAGGAGTTAATCTACTTACTTCGTTCATTTTTTGAATGGATGAAGATACTTCCTTGTAAGGAATCAGAATTTCCAAAAGAATATCTTTAACTTCTTCCAAAGAAGCTAAATTTCTTTGAAGTAATATTTCGTTGAAATCACTTGTGTCTACTGTTTCACTTGATAAGAGTTGTTCTAGGATTATCTGAAGTTCTTTGTTGACTTCTTTTTTCTTGTCGATTATGCTGATTTGCCCCTTATCTATCTTAATCAAGCCCTGTTTCTTCAAAAGACCAACGCCAGCATTCATCTCTTTATCTTCTGTTTTCACTAATTTTGAAAGGTCTGCAAAAGAAACACTTACTTTTGCTTTAAGAATCTTAACAATTCGTCTTTCTACTAATTGATTTTCAGCAGATTCTTTTCCGTTATTTGTAAGAGATATTTGATGACTTACAATTTCAAGACGAGAAATTAATTCATTAGTAACTAGAAAACCGAGGTAGTATTCCAATTTTCCACGATCTAATTTTGTCTGTTTCTCTAATTCTTTGATTGAAATTTTAGCATTTTCATCAATTATCTGATAAATCTTTACAGCTTCAGAAGGTAAAGATATTTTCTTCTCTGAATTACTCATTGTTCACATTTCCTAACGCCATAGTTTAAAAAAATAGTTACTACTAACTTAATTATGATTGGGGGATCAGAGGGAGTTAATGAAATTCCAAGTCACGTTACGCCCCTTGCAGGTTTGTGTAATATAAATACTAAAAATTATTTAAAACTTTCGAGGTCAAGCATAGAGATTCAAATGACTTTAGAGGTTTTTTTAATAGTTGAAATCTTCATCTTCATCCAGAATGTCGACATTGTCTTCATCATCTTCATCGAAATCTTCATCTTCGGTTTCTTCGTGGAAGCTATCAAGAACATCATTATAATCCATTAGACTATCTAAATCATCTGCAGCTCCAATCTCTAATTCCAATATCCAGCCATTTTCATAGGGGCTTTCATTTAATATTTCAGGATCTTGCCTTATTTCCATATTTATTTCATCGATTGTTCCACTGATTGGTGAGTTAATAGTAAATGTATCTTCAATAGAATCTATCGAGACGATTTCTTCATCTTTTTCAACAAATATTCCTTTTTCAGGTAAACTAATAGATATGATATCATCAAGTACATATTGACCATAATCGGTTAAACCTATTCTAAAGACACCTCTGCCTCTATCTTCTACCCATACAAATGTTGAATGGTACAAGTGGCTTTCTGGGAATATGAAGTTTCGTTTCATTTCAGTCAAGTCAATCGTTTCTAATCCATTTTTGAAGTTTTCCTTATTTATCTTTTTCCAAGAAATCAAAACAATGACTTCAAAACATCAAAAATAAGAGAAAAAAGGTTATGAGAAGATTTATCTTAATCTCATTCTCAACAAGTATTTTTCATCAATCATATTGAATAATGTTGATAGTGTTTCTTCTAATGGAGTTTTGTTGAAGTATTCGAGCGCTACACTAATTGTAACTTCTTTGTAATCTTTGATAAAATTGAATATCTTCTGACTAAAAGTATTAAGCTTTTGAGCTTCATTTTCTTTTAAGGTATTTATGGATAGAGGATGTAATGTCCA
>JAGLOH010000229.1 GCA_023139025.1 Candidatus Heimdallarchaeota archaeon
ATTAGCAACCAGATAATCAAAAGAGGATTTCCAACTCTAACTTCTTTAGGAATATTAACGAGTTTGTTATAGAACCAATAGTCAGAGAGTTTCTAGAAGAAGTGTATAGTAGGATAGATGATATCTATTGACTTTTGTTTAATATTCAACTTGACCAATACCTATAATCAGATGAACAGATGTTTGTTCAATAGAATCTAGATTAATATCCCAAATTTTGTTAGATAATTCATTTACATTAAAGAACCTTTTAAGGTTCGTTTTTGCCTTTATTAATAATTCATCACCTGAACTTCTAACATTTCTATTATGAACGGGACTGTAAGCAAATCCTTCAGGTGCATGCATCTTGTGATAATGTCCCAAAAAAACCAAAATAAACTTATTTTCTATCTTTGGAATGTTATCTAGTTTTCGAATGTCTTTATTTATGGGTTTAACTTTACCACATGACCAATTATCTCTTGTTGCATCAAAAGAGTAGTATTGTTTTATCTCAAAGATTGCTTCATAGTTATCTTCACTCTTAACTACCATATTTTTTCAATTAGTTTTTACTTTCTTCTAGTCAAAGAACGTAATTTTAATCAAATAAATAAAGTTTTTATATTATTAGTTATTTTGTACTTGTTTGATTAAATATCAAACGATAAGTGTGGATTGAATAAAATGTCGAAAGAAGTAGAATCGAAAGAAGAAAAACCCAAGATTTGTAAGCTTTGCATAATCTTTGGTGGATTATTTATTTCTTTAGCAATAATAGGTGTTGCGGCAATTATTCAATGGATAGTAATTGCGGTGAAGTAATAGAGAGATTAGGTGATATTATGTCAATAGAAACACCATTTCAAAGCTGTGAGGAGACAAGAGAAGAACAGAGATTGGTATGTGTAGAAGGTAAAATATTATCTTGTGTAGAGAAAAGAGTAGAAGAATATGAAGCTTGCGATGAGTGGGCGAAAAAATACGAATGCTGTGATTGGTGGCCATGCAGTACTATATGTTCTGTTCTAGTTTGGTTTGGAAAATGGATATGTAAAGCTTGGAGAACTATTACATATACGTTCTGTATTTTATATGCGTGGATTACCGTTTTCTTTTGTTATATTCAGACATGGGTGATATATACTATTTGTGTCTTTTTAGCAGTAGTAACATGCTTCCCATCTATGTTCTCAGCGAATGAGCAATCATTCGATATGGAAGAATGTATTTATGGATGGAACGCAGCGTATAGAATAGAAGGAAACAATTGTAATATAGAGATTACAGTAAAAATCAGACTTAATCCAGATTCAGGAATAAGTAATACTGATCTAAATGATCGGATGCAAGTATGGGAAACAGCAATAGAATCAACTTGGTCTAATCAATTTCAGATAGAAAGATCAGATGGAGAATGCAGTTGTGAAACATATTCTGTATCCTTTAATGTCGAGTTTGTTGAATCTAATGAACATCACACTGTACGAGTTCGAAATGGTGCAGGAACTGCAAATATGGGAAACTGGTATATTACATCATCTGGAAGAACTGCATCCCATGAGTTCGGACATATGCTTGGTTTTATTGATGAATACGCTGCAACAGAGTGTCCTGACAGAAATGTAACTTCGGATAATAGTATAATGCAGGATAATCGTGAAGGGCCACGTGAAAGACACTATGAACCTTTTGCTGATTGGATATCAGACAGGACTTGTTGTGAATACGAGGTAGCATAATGAAGGTGATAAGAAATGAATAAAGAAAACACTTCGGAATTAAATTTAGAAAACATAAAAAGCTTCAGAATAGTTATAGAAGCAGGATACGAAGCATTTGCTTATGGACTTACTAAAATTGTTCTTAACGGAAGTGGAGCTGCAGTTATCGAAAATACCCTAAAAGAAAAGAAAATCTCATTTTCTAGTAAGCTTTCTGAAAAGGAAGTACTTGAAATATTTTCTCAAAAAATTCTAAAAAATATTTGGGAAATCAAATTCATAAAACGAAAAGGTATACCTGATGAGTCGTTGATAAAATTATCATTGTTTTATGATGAAAAAAAAGTTAAGTATCTTGAAATGTGGGAAGGTATTTTAGAAGAACATCCTGAAACAAGTTGGTTTATAGTCTTACTAAGAGAAATTCTTAAGCGTATTACAGAAAAATCCGAAAGACCAATATATTTGTGAGTTTCGATTTTATCAAAAAGAAACACTATAACTTACTTAACTGATAAACATATGAAACTAGGATTAGATTCACCACAACCAAAATAATAACAATTAAAACCTAAATATTGGTCAATATATTCTTTCATTAAAATAAAATGAGAATTTGAATTTCTTTCTTCTGTTCAAAAATGGTCGAAGTTAGAAAAATGTTATTCTTTCTCTTTAGCAGGGATTGCTAATCTGTATGCTTTGATTCCACCGGATATCAACATAGCAATACCGCATGCTAATAGTGGAAACATAATTAGCAACCAGATAATCAAAAGAGGGTCACCTACTCTTACTTCTTTGGGGATGTTGAAGAGTTTATTATAGAACCAGTAATAAAATCCGTCCCAACCTAAATAGAACCCCATTAATATCAATAGGATTGATGCTCCTCCTAAACCCTTTCCAACTTGTTTGAAGAAAGCTTTTCTTGTATCTTTATCGTATCTGACACTCATTGAACTTCAAATTGCAGAAAAAAAGACACTTTAAATCTTTTTTGCTCGAGTAAAAATTACCTAAAAGCAAGATTTATCTTTTGTTAGGTAAAAAGACTATCAGGAATGACTAACGAAAATACGATTCCAAGTGAAAGGGAATTATTAGACTTGAATGAATATGGCTTTTATTACTATATGCCAGATTCTGAAGTTGCATTAAATGAGTTAGGTTATTTCATAAAAAATAAATCCATTGAAACTTATAGCTACGTGGTTCCAACCAGATATGGAGATGAAAATTTCCAAGATTTTCTAGATTTCACACATTCTTACTTCTTAAATGGTAAGGAATACTATATTATCAAAGTGTATGATAACGATTCTTATCAGAAGAATTCAAAGCTTTTGAGAAATAAGAAACTGATTCAGTATCATCTAGATACAGTTGTAATGTCATGGAATGGCGATGACAAAGATAAGATTACTCCCCATCCATCTCTTGAAATTGACTTACTCTCCCTGAAGAAAGTTAATCGTTGGGTATCTGTTTTTTTTGACTCTTTTGTCTACCCATCTCATCTGAAAAAATACATTATTTCTATGGTAAAGAAGCAACATGAGAACGGGATTGAGTTTTATGTAGGTAAGGTTTCTAATAAGGATGTGAGCTGTTTCTGCTCGTTTAAGGATAACAACTACACTGGAATATATGGAGTAGGTACTAAGCCAAAATATCGACGAAATGGGTATGCAAAAACTATGATGTCAAATTACCTTACAGAAAAGATTCAACTGGATCCTCATCTCCGTTTTTGTCTTCAAGCTCAGAAAAATTCCGGTGCTGAATTACTTTACAAAGGGATTGGCTTCGAATCTCCATATCTCCAGAAAAGATTTGATTGGGATCCCTCTACTTCAAATATTTTACTTTAAATCTATTCCCTTCCATTCTTTGTCAGCTTCTTGGAGATCTTTAGGACTATCAATGCTTCTCCAATAGAATTTGGGATCAACTCTGAATGCTTTAAGTTGTTTTTCCTTTGCTAACTCTACGAAAATTGTTTCTTCCATTTGCCCTATTTTGGGAAATCTATCCAAAATATCAGTTTTGAATAAGTCAATACCAGCATGTATCCAGTGATCTAGTGTTGGTTTTTCTCTGAATTCAGATATACAATCATCATCTTTTATTTCAACGATTCCAAATGGACTTCTCATTTTAACCACGGCTATTGTTCCTAGTTCTTTGTTTCCAATATGATGCTTAACAAGTTCATCTAAGTTGAAATTAGTCAGTATATCCCCATTCATAATAACAACATTATTGCTCGATACAAAACTCTGTGCTAGATTTATTGCTCCTCCTGAACCGAGTTTCTCTTTTTCTTTACTATAACTAACTT
>JAGLOH010000023.1 GCA_023139025.1 Candidatus Heimdallarchaeota archaeon
ATACAAAAACAGGTTGTTGCCATGTTCCTAGTTGTAATTGCTTTTTTTGTATTGAGAAAGAGATGCTCGGACCTATTAATGAAGCTCGAAGATGAGAATGAGCATTTGAGTCAATGAAATCATGTTTATACCCAGCGCCCTTTGGTACTAATTTCTGTAGAATCTGTTTAAAATCATCTAAAACCCCTCTTTCATACTCTATTGCAGTTAAAGCTCCAGTAGATCCTATGACATTGGCACTTAGAATTCCGTTTTCTATTGCAGATTCTGCTAATATTGCTTCAAAATCTTGAGTTAGATCTACTATATCAATTTCACCTTCTGTTTGAAAATGAATTATTTTTGTGAAGACTTGCATTTTAAACACTTAACATTCTGGTATTCTATCAATGTGATTTTTGTTAAAAAACAAATCGGTTGCAGAAAAACAATAATTCTATTTGTAAGGATAACTTCCAAAAGAAATAAGAATTAGATTCGCAAAATAGCTTTAGAGATACATGTCAGACCCAGATATAAAAATGAACATTCTAATAGATGAAGCCAATGCTAATTATAAAGCAAATCGATTCAAGGATGCTGCTCGAACATTTGAGCATCTCATTACTCTAGCCATTCAAAATGGTGAACTCGAAGAAGCTATTTATTTTGCGTATAGAGCTGCTGATTGTTGGAAAAAAGATAAGAATACTATGAACAGGGCGGTCATTTTCAGAGATATAGGTAATATGGCATGTAATTTTAGTATTCAAATAATAGAATCTAATCTCTCCAAACTAAAAAAATTGGATGAAAAAGCTAAAGCTCTAGAAATTGCTGGAGATTGTCTGTTAGGAAAGGATATTAAATTAGCAAAAGAAAAATTTCAGGAAAGTATTGATCTTTATAACGAACTTGCAGAAAAAGAGAAAGATTCGAACAAGAAAGTTCAATTTCTGAGAGATGCTTTAGAAGTAACTATAAAGTTAGAAAATGCCAAAGCAAAAAAAGATTTGATGATAAGAATTGCTAATATGTATGTTTCAAACTCAGAGAAGGAATTAAAGAAGAAGACACCTGAAGGAATTCAAATCGCTCTCAGATCTTATGAAGATGCTCTTGATATGTTTAAAGAATTAAAATTGAAAGAAGATATTCAAACCATCACAAAGAAAATAGAGGAACTTAAGAAGCAAGTAGAAGCATATGATCCTTTTGCTACGTAATGAAAAAAGATTTTCTCTTAATTCTTCTTTCGAAGCAATTTTTTTGTTCATAAAGATAGGATTTTTATTTCTAGTATCAATAAAAATAATAAAAAGAAGGTTAAATCAAGAAACAAACTGACCCCGTAGCTCAGTTGGATAGAGCACCAGCCTCCTAAGTTGGGGGTCGCGAGTTCGAATCTCGTCGGGGTCGCCAATCTTCTCTTAAATTCCACTTTATAATGTGGTAGAAATGAAAAAACATCCCGCCGTTAAAATTCCTGTTTATATATATAATTTCAAGACCTGTAATCCCAAAATGTGTACCGCCATTAGAGTACTTAAATTCAAGAAAGCTGAACCTATTTCCATTGGAAAGATTCATTCTAAGCTTATTGTTTTAACTCCATTTGCTGAATTTGCTCTTTCTCCTGCTGATTTGGATTTAGCTAAGAAAAACGGTGTTGTGGGGGTTGATTGCTCATGGAACAACATAAAAGGTGGGAGCAAAGCTCTTGAGAAAGGAACAGGAAGGGCTTTACCTTTTCTTATTGCAGCCAATCCAAACAACTATGGTGTTCCTTCTAAATTAAGTACTTTAGAAGCCTTAGCTGCAGCTTTGTTTATTTTGGGAGCTAAAGAACAATGTTTAGCTATTTTATCTCTTGTAGGGTGGGGAAAAGAATTCTATAAGATTAACAGAACCTATCTTGAAAGTTACTCCAAATCTAGTAATAGCAGTGAAATTATTGAAACACAAAGAAAAATAATGAACAAACTATATCCTGAATGATTATTTTAGTTTGGTAAAAAGTGTTCAGTTACAAAATTTTTTTTAATAAGTGATTTCATTGAAAAGTGTTATGAAAATAGGAATTAACTGTTTCCCAACTGTAGGCGGATCTGGTATTGTTGCTACACAATTAGCAATTGAGTTAGCTAAAAAAGGTCATGATATACATTTGATAAGTTATGATACACCATTCTTACTAAGAACTTATAGACATCCCAATATAACACTTGACCTTGTAGATATTATATCATATCCTCTGTTCAAAGATATAGGCGCTCCTTATACAATATTAGCTGGATCAAAACTTGCTCGTATAGCTGAAAAATCTGATCTGGATTTACTACATATTCATTATGCTATTCCTGCAGGAGTTTCAGCATATCTAGCAAAACAGATTTCTGGTGTTCCTGTAGCAATTACGGCTCATGGTTCTGATATTCATACTTTGGGAGTAGATCCTGCATATAATCCGGTGATTTCCCATGTTTTTGATAATATTGATGGTTTATCAACAGTTTCAGAATATATGAAAAGAGAGATGGAAGAAAAATTTTCTCACGATAGAGAAATTGAAGTTTTATACAATCCAATTGACATTGAAAAATATAAGAGAATAGATACTAAGCTATGTGACTTTAGAATTCAACATGAGAAAAACTTTGTACACGTTTCAAATTTCAGGCCTGTTAAAAATGCCCCATTTATTGTAGAGGCATTCGCTGAAGTTGTTAAAGAACATCCAGACACAGGATTAATAATGGTGGGAGAAGGACCTGAAAGAAAGATATGTGAGGAAATAGCTAATAAGTTGGGAATAAGGGATAATGTTACTTTCCAAGGAGTTAGAGTTTCAATCGCACCAATTTATAACTGCGCTTCAGCTCTATTATCAGCAAGTACAAACGAAAGCTTCGGGTTAACGATTGCTGAATCTATGTCCTGTGAAATTCCTGTAATAGCACCTAAAGTTGGGGGGATTCCAGAGGTAATTGACCACGAAGTAAATGGCTATGTCTATGAGCTTGGAAACAGTGAATCATTGGTGAAATATATGCTTGAATTATTAGAAGATCCTCAACGTGTAAGACAGATGGGTGCGAAAGGGAGACAAAAGGTCATTGATAAATTTGAAGCTGGAAAAATAGCAGATAAATACATTAAGTGGTATAACAAAGTTCTGGAAAATCTATAATCTAGCATTAATATAACCAATTCCTCCTATAGGCGAATCTTCGCTATAATAACGTCTATATGATGCTAGGTAATCTCCTAATCCAGTTATACTTGCCATGATGAACCAAGGCCAGCTTACTTCTTGCCACTTATGAAATTCATCATACATACCAAATTGCCAAGATTTGTATCTTTCAATTATACTGTTTGGTTTATCTGAGTGTTTTATTACTTCTGACATCTTTGTTTCTATAATATCAGCTAGATGTTCTGATTCAAAAGCCAGTTGTTCTTTTTCTCCTTTTCTTCTAGCTTTAGATAAACTTCCAAGTGTTTTAAAGAAATCTCCAGAAAATAGAGAAATTGATTCATCTTTTATTTCATGATTAAGATTTTCAATCCAAGGAGTATTATATAATATTCTTGTATATTTTACAAAAATTGGGAATTCCAGACCAATCTTTCTTATTGCTGGAATTATTTGAGCATTATAATTGATTTCTCCTGGTCCTGAAACTCTGACATATACTGGCATTATAGCTTGAAGGAGAGCTTGATTAGTATCTAATCTAGGAACTAGATTTAAAGAAAGAGCAGAAAGATCAATGTTATTCTTATCAATATCAAATGAATATTTTTCCTCACCTAGAGGACATTCCCCTCTGAATGATAACACACCATTTTCTTCTTTACATGAAAGATTAAGTCTGTAACCATCATTTGGACATTCATAGAAAAAAGGAGAAAAAGTTTCTGTTTTTTTTGCTGTAGTAGTTTGATATCCTAATTCCTCTATTTTCTTTGATGCTTCATTGAACCCCTTAATATATTCCTCTCTTTTTTCAAGAAAAGGTTTGTAACCATCAGTTGTTAACTTCCTGATTTCAGGATGAGAGGAAGGAAAGAAAATTACACCCCAATCATTAATTATATTCGCTTGGATCCCCCATAATAGAGTGATCCACTCACCTATGTCTTTCGAAGTCCTATACGTCTCTCTAATAAAAGTGAGAATATGGTCAACTTTTTCTGTGAATATTTTATGAGAGTCTTTTTCTATTGATGTTCTAAATTCATTGAATATGTTTTTTACTATTGAAAGACTCTCTTCCATCCATTCATACTGGTTAGCTAAGATTTGGCTTGAAACTAGTCCATCTATTGCATCAGGTAAGAAAATTGATTTACTTATCGATGATTGATTATTGGGAAGATGAATAGTTGAAATCTCAGGCTGAATGCTATCATGAGTGTTAACTAGAAACATAGGAACTAGATAATGACCTTTTTCTTTACTAATGTCTGATATTGCAGTGACTGTAGCAATTTTATTTCCAATAATTCCTGAACCTCCAAAAATAGTAGCTTGTTGTCCTCCTAAAACTATTCCTTGATGAATCAAATCTATATTGCGACTAACTTTCTCAGTTAGTAAACCTAAATTTTTGTGATAATTCTTAAGAATACGCTTTAATTCATCTATCTTGTTGGAATCGATTTTAATTTCAGATGATTCTTTAGCTAAGCTGATTGCTTCAGCTATCGTTTTAGGTACATTTCCATAGAAATAATTTATATCAGGTAAATCAGATACATTTCTAGTAAATTTTTCATATAGGTCACCTAATGTTCCCATAGTTTAAAATTAAAATGACTATTCTTAACAATTTTTATATTGTATTTCATTAAATCTACTACTAATAAGGTGAATTAAGATGCATAATATTAAGGATATTACTAAATTTTTTGCATTATTTGTTTCTAGATGCAGATAAAGAGCCCATATATCTGCCTTTTCTTCAGTTTTATTTGAAAAAATAATTATATATCTCTAATTTTCATTGATTCTTACACAAATTTTTTAAATGTAAACCTCTTAATGAAACATCAAGTAATAATATTCTAAAGGTGAAAAAAAGAAATGGCTAAAGAGTGCCCCAAGTGTCACAGTAGGAATTTAAAAGAAGTAGAGGATAAATCTAAAGCAATTGCGTATTTCAATCATCAACCAGTCTATAAAAAGAAAAATGTCTGCAAAGAATGCACATACGAATGGTCCGATGAAGGCGGCGCAGAGGCTGTATAAAACCTTCTTTATTCTATTTTCTTTCTCTTTCTCTTCTGAAATGAATTCTAGACATTGTTTCTGTTTTGAACTACTTGTAGGGATTCACCGATGAAATTGAAGGCATCAATACGTAAATACATTTTTCGTTTTCTTGTAATTGCAATAATGGTAGGAACTTTATTGTATTTTTTCCTTACTTTAGATGTTAAGGGTTCATTTAGTCTTTACAAAACTGCTGTCTTTTATCTCCTTATACTTGCTCTGCTCTTTATGATTATCAGTGCAATAGTTAAAGCATATCGCTTCTATATCCTAATCAAACCTTCATCTCCTGATCTTAAATTCGTTAAGTTTCTCATTCCATATTTCGTTGGGTACGGTTTTAGTGTTCTTGGACCTTTTAAAACAGGAGAAATTGCAAGTGTTGAGATAAACAAACGTTCATTAGATGTTCCTCGCTCCTCTTCTCTTGCGGCGCTTGCTTTTTTTAGAATAGTAGATATGTTTGTAGTACTTGTCTTCTTCATTATCGCTCTTGGAGTAACTGTTCCTGAGATTATCAATTATATTGAACAAAAGAGTGCACTCCTTCAGGTGCAATCATCATTTTACTACATAAAACAGAAAATTTCTATCTGGGAATTCTTGTCATCTGGATTAACTGGCAATATTCAATTAGCAATCCAGATTGTCTTTTATATTGCAATTGTTGGTACAGTGATTCTAACATTCATACTTTTCTTTCCTCCAGTTGGAAGATTAGTTCTAAGAATAATAGTTAAAATTACAGGAAAAATTTCAACAAAAGGTAAAACTTGGTTGGAAAATAAAGTTGTTACTGCTTTAGATGATTATTATAACTCACTTAAACTCCTTTACACAAAAAAAATGATTGCAACTATGGTTGTTGTTACCACTGTATTTCGTTGGATATTAGAATTCTATTCACTAAAATTCACGCTAATGGCATTTGGAGGAAATATTTCATTAGTAAATGCAGCTTCAGTTACATCAATTACCTTGCTTGTTGGACTTTTAACTTTCGTACCTGCAGGTTTAGGAACAGGGACCATAACTACTCAAACTCTCTTTAAAGGATTAAGTATATCCCCAATAGTTGCAGGAGCAACAATAATCTTTCAAACTTTAATTGGCACAGGTCTCACACTTTCAACTGCTGCTATATCTTCCATTTTTCTAAAAGAGAAAAAGACAGAAGTAATTGGTGAGGAAAAAGAATTATCTTTAGAAAATTCTGAATGAAATTATATTCCTTTTCTAAGGCGGTTTATTAGAAAGTGATGAAACCCTAGCTCTTCCATCTTGTTACAAGTAAGTTCAACATCATATTCAAGTCTTATGTGTTCGTATTCAAACCCCTTAGTTTCTTCATTAATTTTAAATTTCAAATATGATGCTCTTGAATCATTGTCTCTTGGTTGTCCCACTGATCCTGGATTCAAGAGATGTTTTCCTTCGTTGACAATATGTAAAGGTTTGTGAGTATGACCTAGAAATAGAAAATCTATTTCAGTAAACTCTCTCGTAATCTCAAAAAACATGTTATATGACCATGACGGTAAATCTGGAGAAACATAGTCTCGTAAAGGTCTTCTCGGAGACCCATGTACAAACATTGCATTTCCTTCAGAGATAAAAAATGGGAAAATGGAGAAGAATGGGTGTGACCCTAGGAGTTGTTTTTCCCTATCAGAAAGTAGATTTTTAGTCCACGAAAGGGATATTTTTGGTAATGGATTGAAATATTTGAAATTATCTTTCCAGATGGCATAATCATGATTTCCAACAACATGGATTTGAGCCAAGTTTTCCACAATTTCTATACATTCCTTTGGATTGGGACCATAACCAACAGTGTCTCCAAGGTAGATAATAATATCCGGAGATGAGTCTTTAATGTGGTCTGTAACAATGTTTAGAGCTTCTAAGTTAGAATGTACATCTGAAAATATTGCCAGAGTTATCATAAAGTTATCATCTTTAGATAACTATTACTGAACATAGTAATAAGATTTTTTCAAAGAATATAAATAAAAAGAGAAGAAGTGATTACTCTTCTTTAACAACTTTAAATCGTTTTGTAGCCAAACCACCGATAACAGCGAGACCAATTGATGAGATAAATATAATCAGAGCTATGACATCAATCCTGATGCTTGTATTGAGAACTGGCTCCATGAAAACTTCAACTAGAGTGGTTTCATTATAACCATAACCTCTCTTATGCATTCGAATTGAAACATCGACAAATTGAGTTTTAATACTTGAATCTGGAACAATTCTTCCATTGAAGTTTATACCATCACCAGAATTGATTAGAAGTGATTTGTTAGTATCTACTTTCAATTCTAGCACAACAATCCAAACTTGAACATCTGCTATTGTACTGTTTTCGTCTCCTCTAACAGTGATACTTGCAGTAATGTTATCCCCTTCGAATATAGTCAAATCATCTACAACGAAGTTGTCATATGAGATTTGATGTTGTAGATTAAGTAACCATTGAATTTGTCTTAGGAATAGATATTTGTTATCAGCTTTAAGAATATTAGTTGAATTGAAAATATCAGCTGAAGCAAATGCTAAAAGCTTTCCACCTCTTTGCAATTCTAAAGTTGCCTGAATTGATGCAGAGCTATTCAATGAAATATCTTCTGAACTGTTGAAAACACCATCTTTCACTTGGTCAATATAAAACTCACCAGATTTGTTTATTGAAGCATAAAGGTCTCCTTCTTGGAATTGATAGTATCCCTCACCCAAGATAAGAGTTCCATTATCATCATCAAATATAATGGCTGATCCCTGGTATTCTATTGTATCAATTGATTGATTTGTTAGTATATTTGTTTCAGTAAAGTAAGGAAGATCGAGCATGTCGTTCATATCGAATTCAATTGTTGAATTGATTCCAATGTCTTTCGAATAAAGGGTGTCATTGTATGTTTGGAAACCAAAGTTGCTTAGTAGATTATTTATTTTACTATCATGATCAATTGTATCTCCAAGAACATACAAACTTCCTCCTGTAGCCACATAATATCTCATATCATCAATTTCATCCCTTGTTAAATCAATATGAGAACCTATTAGAATGACCAAATCCATATTTTTCATTCTATCATATGTAATTTCAAAACCTTCTGAAGCTTTCTTCACTGATTCATTAAAACCATAAGCTCGAATTAGCGTTACTATATTAGTAAGATTTCTTTCTACAGTGTTAGATGAGTCTGAAACATATATTAAGATGTTAATGTCTGAGAGTTCATCTATGTATGAGAAATAGTCATGGACAGTTTCTAATTTGATTGTATTCCATCCAGTAATTTTATTATCTATAATGGTATGATTGTATATTGCTGTATCGTTTTGATGTACGATGAACATGTATCGTAAGGGTTCCCCTTCCTTTACTGAGATGTCTTTTCCAATAGTATCCTTTGAATCAAGTTCTTTAACAACTTCATATGAAACAATATAGTCGTTAAAATCATCCAATTCAGTACTTAATGCAGAATCAGTATTTTCTTGTCCTGTCATATTTAAATCTAATACCATTGAATTTGTTGTAGTACCATTTATGTACGCATCTTGTGCTCCCTCTTGTCTATAATTGACTAAAAGAACATCATCTGCGGTATCATCACTATATCCAATTCTTTCATCAAAGTTGTTATCAAATATAATAGCAAACCAAGTATGGGATTCATTATTGTAGGAATCACCAATTGGAATTGTTGTATTTATTGGAACAAAGATACTACTAACATAACTAATACCCATGAATAAGTGAGTTACATTTGTTTGAACACGAATTGTTAGAGTTATTCTACTTGGTCCAACTCCAAAACTATTTAATTGTATTGTGGCATTTTCCCACTCTCCAGTATAACTTTCTAAGTCTCCATCAATAACGGGTGGAGTGTTATTATATAGCAATATGTCTACTAGAGGAGAATATGTCGGATTTCTGTTTTCATCTATAGTTGCGGTAGTGAATGATATACCTACAAAACTTGCTGTTACTAAGCCTAGAATATATATAGATACGACCATTAGTTTTCTAAGATTATGTGTTCGCACTTGAGTCTACTCCATAAGGGTTTATTAAGCGCTAGCTTTTGCCTTTTTAAACTTTATTTCTGCAAAGAAGAATAAAGTACTGTTGATGCTACATTAGCAAAATACTTATTTGAATGAGATGTAACTATGTTAACGTAGCTCAGTTTAGAATCGTGAGAAGTCTCCGGAGAAGAAAACCATGGTTGAATTAAAAGAGAAGCTTCTAAAAGAAGAGTACCAAAATCAGAAGAATATCAAAAAATTTCCAGTTCAAGCTCTATTGGATATTTCTGAAGATGAATCAAAGTTTCTTAAAGAATTAGGATTAGAAACCATTGAAGATCTTGCAAACAAATGGAATGAACAATATGATAAAATGGTAAAAAAGATTCCAAAAGAAAGAGTAAATAGCTGGATAGCGGCTAGTCGTTTAGTATCTTTAGAAGAAACTGAAAAAGTTACTTCAGGTGCAAAGATTATCATGGTAGGGATCGATAATGCAGGAAAAACTTCTCTTTCAATTGCATTAAAGCATAGAGGAGCCTTGTCATTGTTATTCCAAAAATTATATGCTCTTACTCCTACAAGAGGATTATTAAGAAGCAAAATCGAGGTTTTTGGAATGGATATTCACATGCATGAATTAGGTGGACAAAGTATATACCGTGAAGACTATTTGAACAACCCTCAACAATATTTTATTGGAACTGATGTTATTATATTCGTTATTGATGTGCAAGCTAAAGATAGGTTTGAAGAGAGTTTTGAGTATCTAAAGCAAATAACTAATGTGACAAATGCTCTAAAACTTAAAGTTCCTTGGAAAATCTTTTTCCATAAATCTGATCCTGATTATGAAATTGACGAGAAAAGCACTGAAGTTTTTGGTTCAATAATTGAGTATATGTCAAAAAACTGTTCTTTTTTCAATCCTGCAAAAGACTTTTTCAGAACAAGTGTAAAAATACGATCGTCAATTCTTGGGGCCTTTTCTCACATATTTAGGGGGATTTCCTTAATTGAACAAGGTACTCAAGAAGCATCTCAAAAAGTTGCAGAGCAGCTAAATGCTGATTTCTTTGGTCTTTATGATTCAAGAAGTAATGTCTGTTTTGCTCAATACACAACAGGTGATCAGTATGTAGATATTGCACACAATGCATATTATGAAGCCATTGAAACGATAGTAAATATTCGCGAACCATTTTTACGAATACGTAGGTATACTCTTGAAGATGATGTCAATGAGATATTTATTTTAAGAGACTTGCATTTCAGCGGGGATATCTATATAATGGCAGTACTGACGCAAGATGAAGAAATGGCAACAAATCTTGACCAAGATGCTGTACAAGAAATAATTGAGAATCAACTAAGAGATTGGATTGAGTTTAGAGGATATGCAGCTTTCCCACTTGATTAATTCCAAAAATGTTTGTTGATTTTCTTTTAGTAATATCTTTATTGTCCTCAATATGACTTTGGTCACTAAAGAATACAGAAAAAAAAATAGATTGGAAAGTTATAAAAATACTACAACAAGCCCCGATAGCTCAGCCTGGCTAGAGCGGCGATCTCGTAACAAAGTCGAGAAAGTCGCAGAACGGGGGTTCAAATCCCCCTCAGGGCTCCATTTTTCCTTTTGGCTGAAAGTTTAAATACATGCAAAAAACCTAAAATATTATGACCTCGTATCTTTTCATTGTAAATCCTAATGCTAGAAATGGCGATATAGGGGAGATGTGGCCAAAAATTGAAGAAGAAATAGTTAAACGTGGCTTGAATTATTCTGTCGAAATGACAAAAGAACCTAAACATGCCATCGAAATCGCCAAATCAAAAGGTGAAGAATTTGACGTTGTTGTGGCTACTGGCGGAGATGGTACTGTAAATGAAGTTGCAAATGGATTATATGGTTTGAATACTACGTTTGCTTTGCTCCCCCTCGGAAATGGTAACGATTTTGCAAGGGGAATCAAATTTGATGATAATTATCACAGGAGTCTGGATATCCTTGAAAAAGGTTCAACCTGCGATTTAACTGTTGGTATAGCAAAAGCTGATGGGAATCAAAGATATTTTGTTAATATTGTTGATACTGGTGTTGGGGCAACTGTTTCAGTTGCATCTTTTACTGAAGCTAAATGGTTAAGGGGTTTTGTGAAATATTATTATCTTGCTGTAAAAAAACTACTACAATATCGTTTAGTTAATTGTGTGATAAAAATTGATGATCAAGATGAATTGGAAGGAAAACTAGTTATAATTGCTGCAGGTGTAGGTAGTCGTTTTGGTAGCGGATTTCAAATTCTTCCAGATAATTATCACTTCTTTAAGGACTTTGCAGTATGTTATGCATTTAACCTCAAAAAAATGAGACAATTTTACTTATTGAACATTTTAAAATCAGGAAAACACATAGGTACGAAAGGTGTTGAGTACATTAGAGCTAAGAAAATTGATTTAAAATTAGAAAAAGGCTTACCAGTAGAAGTGGAAGGTGAAATTGTTAATTTTGCGGCGACTGATATTTCATTTGAAGTGGCCCCTAAGCCAATGAAAACTATTGTTCCACAAGAATTCTTGGATTTACAGAAAGAATTAACTTAATGATTTACTTCTAATTTGTCGAAAAAGAGATAAACGCTTATCTCCTTACTTATTTATTGATACAACCTATATAAACAAGGATTCTCTAATGAGGTGAAATTGATGCATGTAGGATTCATAATTCAGCATCTATCTTATAATGAGGTTAAAAGTAATGTAATCATTATACCAGAAAAAGATAGAGAAATGTTCCCTAAAGAAGGGGTTCTTTTTTTTATAGAATCATATAATGATACCTACGGAAGCCATATTACTAAGGCTAACCATTTAACTGGACTTGATGAATGGTTTAATGAATATCCAGTAAAGAGTGAAGATACAATTATTATTTCCAGATACTCTGAAGGATATTATTTGTCTTCAACATCTGAGATTATAGAAAAACAACATCACTTCACTCTAGAAATGGATAGAATTTTATCCCTTGAACCTGGTGATATTTTGTGTCCAAATTGTAGATATAACCTAGAGCATGCTGGGCGAGGAACAAAAGACGATTCTTATATCTTAAAGTGTGGTCGATGTGGTTTTACTCTTGTAAAAAAAAGTGATTTTGATTTAGGATAAGAGGTAAAACAAATCTAAATTGTCCATTTCCTAAAATTCAGTTGTTTAAGGATTTCTAATTCACTTTTCAATTTATTTTAGTGTGCATGTGAAAATACCCATGTATTATGTGAGTTTTTGTGTTCAAGCGAATTTTATTTCTTGAACTCTATGCTTCATAATATTTGGATTGCCAAAGATACAGGAGAATGTCTCTTTCATCGTAAGTACGGTAGCATAGAACATGATGAAAACCTTATTACTAGTTTTCTTAGTGCAATTGAGATTTTTGCACAAAATGTCGATGGAGGCTGCGATTTCTTACAAACAACTAATTTCAAATTCATATACACAACCTATAATCAAACAGTAACTGTAGCTTGTATCGACAACAATGATGATGACACAACTGTTAGACAGGATCTACATAGAATTCAGAATGAGTTTCATTCCCGTTTTGCACATGAATTGAAGGATTGGAGAGGTAGGGTTGAACATTTTGCTGATATGACTGAATATGTAGACACTCAGCTTAAGAAGTATAGTATTCCAATAGCAAATCTGTCTTATTCCAAGCTAGAGCTTAATCCTCAGATTATTAGTAGAGATATCGGTTATAAATTTAGTAATCAGCAACAAAAGGTGATTTCTTTGTTGAAATACAAGGGGTCAGCTACTCTAAGTGATATAGTGAAACTGATGAAATTAACAGAAAATGATGCAGAAAGAGCTACTAACGATTTATTATATAAGAATGTGATTCGTCAAGTTCCAATATCTTAGAAGTTTTTCAGAAGACAAAGGCTTTAAATATATTTTATGTTCAAAGCCACTGATAATATGTCACTTATTGATTATTGGAATCTATTATGGGGATTAATCAAAAATGATCCTAATATAGGTATAGGTATCCTCATAGCGTTGTTAGGGTTAGTTTTTCTAATTTCAGAAATTGTTACTAAAGTAAGGCATGGAACAACTTCTGAAAATCTTATGTTGGCATTTATAGCTTTAACTTTCGGTCTTGTGTTAATTTTTCTTAGTAATTGGCTAATCGCCATTGCTTTGGGATTATTTGTTTTAGCTGTTTATCAAACATATATGTTAAGAGAATCTCCTGTTTGGCGGGAATTAATGATTATTTCAGTTGTAACATACTTTATATTTCTAGTTGGGACTGTTGGAGATAAAATATGGGAACTTGTTACTGGTGAAAAAAACGAATTGTTTACAGGTTGGGCTTACAACCTTATGCTTTATGTTTTCATAATCCTTGCTCTGATATTCTTTGGGAAAAAATTCGTACTTGTCAGTCGTTTAATGTCACCACAAATTCTATACTTGACACTTTTTGCTCTAGCATATGTAGCACTCTATGGTGTTGGTAAATTAGTTCCAGGATTTGATAATCTTACATGGAATTA
>JAGLOH010000230.1 GCA_023139025.1 Candidatus Heimdallarchaeota archaeon
AGAAAACTCCAAATTGATAACCTGAATCAAGGTATGGAGGGATCCTTTATCTCTCTTAATGCTCAAGTTGTATCTGTTCTACAAACATCGGGACCAACTCGTTTTACACTTGCTGATCAAACTGGCTCAATTAATGGAGCTGCATTCATTAAACCAGGAGAAAGAGCATTTCCAGAAATAGAAGAAGATACGGTTGTAGCAATTTTCGGAGAAATAAATAAGCACAGAGATATTTTACAAATTGAAATAAAAGACATGGAAGCTTTAGATGCAGCTGAGAGTTCTAGTTTAGTAAAAGAGATCGAGAAAGCTATAGATAAAAAAGCTACTCCTCAAAAAATAGATTTTTCGATTAAAAGTGAGCTTCTAGAAAAACTTAGACCAGATCTAACAAAAGCTGCTAAACGTATTAGAAAGGCCATTTTCACAGGCCAACCTATAATCATACGAAATCATGCTGATGCCGATGGTACAGTTGCAGGATTTGCAGTCAAGATGGCTATCAAAAACTTGATGGAAAAAGAGGGATATGACAACGATACGATAAGGATGAGGTTGAAACGCCTACCCAATAAACCACCATTCTATGATGCTATTGACGTTACAAAAGATCTTGACTTTGCTTTAGCAGATCAGGAAAGATTTGGTGACAAGTTACCCTTATTCGTATGCTTAGATTTTGGATCTAGTACTGAATCTCTCTTTCCTTATTTACAAATTAAATCTCTAGATTTAGAAGTAATTGTAATAGATCACCATTTTCCCGATAAAGAAATCAAAGATTTAGTAGATATTCATGTAAATCCATATTTCGTCGGTGGAGGTTATGAACTATCTGCAGGTATGTTGGGGTTTGAATTGGCTAGGATAATCAGCTCTGATATCCATGATGATCTGTTACATCTACCAGCAATTGCAGGTTTGATGGATAGAGTTGCAGGAAAAGAACTGGAACAATACATCAAGTTAGCTGAATCCAAAGATTATACGGTTGATGATTTGAAAAAAATTGGTATAGCTGTGGACTATGAGGTATATCAACTAAGATTCTCAGAAGGACAAAACCTTTTGAAAATATTATTTGGCGTTGATACTTCAGTAGAATGGCATACAAAGATGTATACTTTAATCGGAAACGAAACAAGAGAGATGATGGATAAAGCATATAAGAATGCTCTTCCTCATAGTAAAGTCAAGGAACTAACAAATGATGTGTTGCTGGTAACTATAGATGTAGAGATGTATACACATAGATTTACTTTCCCGAATCCTGGTAAACTAACTGGATTAATTTTCGATCATCATTGTCATGAAAATCCTGAAAAAGCTGTGGTTACTCTTGGAGAAGGACCAGATTTCATAATTCTTCGTTCTAAGGGACTTGTAATCAATTTCCCCGATGCAGTGAAATTAATGCAAAATGAAATACCTGAAGCAGATGTAGAAGGTGGAGGACATGAGGTTGTTGGATCATTCAAATTCTATGAAGGAGTACGGAAAAAAGTAAAGAAATTCTTCGTTGAATTTCTATCAAGTCTTGAAATTAAAGAAGGATAAAATAAGAAAAACTAGGATTCTTCATCATTTTTCTCTTCCTTATTTTTCTCTTTCGGTTTTCTTCTGAAAACTCTAGAAACTCCTGATTTAGTTTTTGAGAAAGCTCCTCCAATTGCACCTGCAACTTTCTTTGTAGGGGTGATAAAAACTTTTCTTGCTGCAGATTTAGCACCAAACTTAATTCCCTCTTTCACTAACATATTTGCATAATCCTTCCATGAATCTTCTCCACGTTTGATTCTATCTAGTCTATCTTCAAGTTCTTCAAATGAAGGTAGGAATTCAAATCGATAAAGTTCAGGTGATGAGTATTTGCGAAATCTTGAGGACCATTTGTAGCTTAGTAAGAAGAAAAGCATGAGTAGTGGAAGAAGGACAATAGCTATTCTGTCTTTTAGACCTGCTAAATCATTAACTGAGAAAAATGTACTAGTAAAGAGGTCCTCTTCTAAAATAAATTGAAGGATGGTAACATGATATCCTAACACCAATCCCATTATAGTCATTAATACACCTAAAGGACCCACAAATTTAGGAATTTTCAGAAATTTCCACTCTTCTTCAAGTTCAGTTATACTAATATCTGTATCTTTAGATGTTTCGTCTACTAATAGAACAATTTCCTGAGATTTTATTTTCTCTACTTTTCTTACTTTTCTCCCATAACTTGAAACTGTGTAGAAGATCAGGAAAAGAGCCATTATTATACTACCTACATTGTCATAAGGAACTATATCTACCTCTCCTCTAGATTGGAATGTGTAAATAGCATATTTCCAGAGAGTAAATGAGGAGAATACGTAAAAGAAAGCTAAAATTGTGTAAAAGACATCATCTCTTTTACCCCATACAAAAATGATCAAGTTTACAAGTAAAATAGCTATTAGTGCAAATAAAACGGATACCAAAACAAAAACAAAACTAATTATGGCTTCAGATGTTATAGGATCCACTGCTATTAACCTAACAATTGAATCATAAATAACATAACCAGCCAAAACTGTATTTACTAAGGAGAAGAAGAACACAATTCCACTGAATATGATTGTTCCTTCATCTGCCTGTTTTCCAAGGAACATTATACTTCCTAAAACCTTACTCCCCCAGAAATTTCTTGAGACTGAAAAAGTAAGAAACATAGATACAACTATCCAGCTAAAATAACAAATTGCTGCTATATAGGGGGATATAACTGGAACAAAGTAAATCACAGCTGCTCCACCTGCAGCTGTTACAAATGCTGGGGGAACCCAATATTTCCAAGGATATTTTGAGAAAAATAGTCCGAACAATACATAAGTAATTGCTATAGACAATTCTATTGCTATAAGTACATTACCTGCTATCATTAGTGATACATTAGATTCCCCAAAAACATTCTTTCGTAGCAGATAGAAAACAGTAGTTGTTATACTGATTAATAGAAAAGCTATTGTGTAGAAGATATATCTTTTGCTAAAAAGCAGCTTGAATCCGCTAGTGAAGATACTTTTGATATACTTATAGAAAGCTTTCTCAACATATGACATGAATAACCAATATCTCCGGTCTATAAAAAAAGTTTGGAAATTAGTGCAAGTTTAGTATCTAATGCTTATTATACACTGTTTTTTTTCTAGAATCCTCTTTTTCAAAAACTGTTAAATAATCTCTTGATAGATATTTAGAAGATACTTATGTTTGAGATTTTCGAAACTTTTCTCTTTGATGGAGATGGAGTTCTGTATAAAGAAGATTCACCTCTACAAGGAGCAATTGATTTTTTACACTTACTAGAAAAAAGAAAAAAACAGATATTCATTTTGACTAATAACAGTACAAAAACACGAAAAGAATTTCAAGATAAACTAATGAATTTGGGAATTTCTTTACCTATTAACCATATTTTAACTTCAGCCTCTTTAACGGCTGAATATGTGAAACAAAAAGCCCCAAACTCTTCTGTGTATGTTATTGGGGAGCAAGGTTTGAAACAAGAACTATTGCTTGCTGGTTTGGATGTTGTCAATAATTGGGAAGAGAAAAATGAAGAAGATATTTTTAATTTGAATTTTGACAATATTGATTATGTTATTACTGGAATGGATCGAAATTTTAATTACATGAAAATAGCGAGAGCAACTCATATACTTGTAAATTATAGAAATGTTCAATTCATAGCAACAAATGGAGATTTTACATTCCCGACAGTTAAGGGTCTGATCCCAGGAGGAGGTGCAATGATTGCAATGCTTGAAGCATTATCTAACAGGAAAGTCGAAATTATTATTGGAAAACCTGCTCCTTTAATGTATGAAACGGCAATCTCGATAGCTAAATCGAAAAAGGACCTCTCGATAATGTTTGGAGATAGAATTGAAACAGACATATATGGTGCTAATAAAGCAGGGATAAATTCTTGTTTAGTTCTATCTGGTGTAACATCAATGAATGATCTTGGAGATTTGGTAGAAGACAGTGGTCCAGATATAATTATCAACAATCTC
>JAGLOH010000231.1 GCA_023139025.1 Candidatus Heimdallarchaeota archaeon
AAAACATAGTATAAAAAAATACTCTATGACTGAGTTGATTTGAAGATTTCTTAGATGGATAAGAAAAAAGAGAAAATAGATTCAGAACAATAATCTGAAAAGCTTTGGGAGTAATAAACCAAGTGCAGATAATATGAGTGCTAGAAACAAGATTACTGTGCCGATTTTGTTTCGTTTAGTAGCTATCATGGATTTATCATCGAAGATTATTGCATTTATTTCAGAAAACTCTGGTTCTCGATCCTTATCATTCAGTTGTGTTGCCATTGCAGATGCTAGAATAGTAGAAATAGTGATTAGAGATTCTCCATATCTATAGATACTTCTAAATCCTTTTCTAAGGTGTTGCAAAACTATGCAATGGCATCTTTCTTCCAAGAATGACCACCTTGTTAGAACAGCACTTTTTAACAGAAACAAGAGGAAAATGAATATGACTTACCCTTCTAATATGGTATGTGAAAATCTATCTCTTCTTCCTCTTTCTCTCCTAGTTTTTCTATATCTCTTATTCCCACTCCTCTGATTCCTCTCTCCGCAATCCATTTTAAAGACATACTTCTTAATTCTTCAATTCCCTCCATTCTTACACATGAAGTTTTTATGGTTATTATTTGATCCTTTTCGACTGGCAACTCATGATCGTTTATGTAACTGTATATTGTCTCTTTCACCTTTTTGATTGTTTCATCGTTAGCGGGTTCTAAATCCGTTTTATTTGAAACCAATACAATCAGGGTGTCTTTGTATATCCAATCTTTTACTATTGCAAAACGCAACCACATCTCAAGGGATTGGAGAGTGTGTTCTTTAGTTACATCATAAATTAATAGCAAAACTGAGACTTTTAACAGAGCTGGAAAGCAATCAAAAATATTGAGTATTTCATCAAAGGTTGTACTTCTATCAGCGATTTTTTGTCTTTGTCCTGGGAATACATACAATTGCAAAGTTGTTATTATCGGCTGATTTTCAGTAATAATTTCTTCGCTACTGAATTCAATTTCAATATTATAGGACTTTCTTGTTTTGAGTAGAATATCATTAAGTTCATCATCAGAAATCTTAGGGTTAACAATAAGGCGAGACAATACAGATTTACCGGTGAACCCATCTCCTAATGGGATAACTGATCCTGTTGCATAATGTTTTATCTCATCTACCATTGATTTAGACTTCCTATCACTTAACTTATTAACCCACTCAAATCTTACTTTCTAATTCATCTAATAAAATTCTTTTCAAAGGAGCAATGAGATGATTTCTAAGAATTAATATTCAATTATATTTTTTCTTCATATTCATTCAGAAACTTTTAAAGAAACAAGAAGACATTACGTCGTTAACAATTATTAAGTGTGATAGATATGTACGAACAATTCAAAGAGATCGGTCCTCATTTTGAGTTATCCGAAACTCATAAAATGGTAAAACAGAGCGTGAGAGAGTTTGCAGAAGCAGAAATTGCTCCGAATGTAAAGGAATGGGATCAAGCACATACTTTTCACAGACCCATATTAAAAAAGATGGCTGAACAAGGTCTTCTAGGTATTAGTATCCCTGTAAAATATGGCGGTGGAGGTCTTGATTATATTGCTTTGGCTATAGCTTGTGAAGAATTAGAAAGAATTGACACATCATTTAGAGTGATTTTATCAGTTCACAATGGATTAGTCTGTTCAACTATATGGCAATGGGGCAATATGGACCAAAAGAAACAATACCTACCCATTTTAACCTCAGGAGAGAAGATGAGTACATATGGTTTAACTGAACCAGCTGCTGGAAGTGATCCCGCAGGATTGAAAGCTACTTGTCGTCTTGAAGGTGATGAGTGGATTGTTAATGGAGAAAAAATGTGGATAAGCTACACTGAATCTTCGGATATTTTCCTTGTCTTTGCTTATGAAATAGATGTTAGGCATAAGGGTATGAGAGCTTTCATAGTTGAACGTGATTTTGGTGGAGTAACCTCAGGGAATCTTCATAATAAAATGGGAGTAAAAGCTGGTGAAACAGGATGGGTCAATTTTGAAAATACTCCTGTTCCAAAAGAAAACTTACTTGGCTTGCCTGATGAAGGTTTCAAGGTTGCTATGGCTGCACTTGATTGGGGACGATATACTGTTGCTGGTGGTGCGGTTGGTGGAGCAAAAGCTTCGTTGGAAGCAGCTGTAAAATATGCTAATGAACGTGAAACTTTCGGTAAAAAAATCGGTCATCACCAATTCATTCAGGGTATGATAGCTGAAAGTGTTTCCGACATTGAAGCTGCTGAACTATTAACATGGAAAGCTGGTTGGACAAAGAACCTGGGTAGAGTAAATACTAGAGAAACAGCTTTAGCCAAGTGGTACGCCACAAATGCTGCTGTAAGATGTGCAGACAGAGCTATTCAAATTCATGGAGCTTATGGTTTTTCAGATGATTATCCTGTTGCACGATACTACAGAAATGTTCGTGGAGCAACAATATATGAGGGAAGCAATGAAATTCAAAAAATTATTCAGGCTAGATATGCACTTGGATATTATGAGGATAAACCCCTAAGATGCATGCCTCCGAAATATGACCCAGATGAATGGGCAAAAGAAGATACAGACAAATTTTAATCTCTGTTTCTCACTTTTTTCTTTTTCGTTGCTTTTCAAAAAGATATTAAATCTAGTTGTAAACTGTTAATTCATATGGAACAGGAAAATGTCTATATTTTTCTTTACGATTTATCTGATAAGAAGTTGTCTGAATCCTTTTACGATTATAGTGATATTATCATTAAACATTGGAATTTTCTAAAGAACTTAAAGAAAGAAAATAAATTAATTTTTGCAGGTACTTCCCTTAATAATTTCTGCGAGTTTGCTATAATTCAAGCAAAGAATGAAGAGGAAGCTAAAGGAATCATCAAAAATGATCCATATGTTTACAATCAATTGCTCAAAGTTTCTCTTTACAAATTCAAAACCTCACTTGTTACTGAAGAAGAAGTTACAGAAGTACTGGAGGAAGAATTTCTTGATATTGAATCAATATATGATGATGAAACTAAAATCTATATGGGAACAATAACCGGACGATCAACATTCATTAATGATATGACTGAAGAAGAAGGCAAAATAATGGAAATTCATTTTGAGCATTTGAAAAGTAAATTTGATGAAAAACAACTTTTACTTGCAGGTCCAATTCTAGCTGAAGGCCTATTTGGTTTAACTGTATTCACTGCAAATAGTCTAAAGGAAGCAGAAGACTTCGTAATAAATGATCCCGCTGTAGACGCTGAGATAATGAAACCTGGAGTTCATCCATTTCGAATTTTCCTTTTAGGAAAAAAAATAGCTGTTTAAGAGAACTTACTTTCTACCTCTTTTATTACCTCTTTCATGATTTCGTTGACTTCATCTGCAAGCTCATTCAACTTATCTACCTTAACTACACTCATAGCTTCCTTAGGATTCATTGCAGAAACAACTATTCTTCCATTTTCGTTTTCATATATTATAACATTGCAGGGAAGTAGAGCACCAATTTCAGGTACTAGAACTATTGCTTTATGGGCAAAAGGCGGATTACATGCTCCCAAGATCTTATATGGGCGAATATCCGCATCAATTTTATTCTTTAAAGTTTCTTGAGCATCAATTTCTGTCAAAATTCCAAATCCATGTTCAGCCAAAATATCTCTGGTAGCTTTTTCTACTTCACTGAATTTATCATAACCAACATTTAGTTCTGTGGAAATCACAAGTGCCATAATTATCAATAATATATGAACCAAATAAGTTTTTACATTTGTTAGATTTTAGAGCAAGCTAAACCAGCGCTTCAGGAATATTGTTTTTAATATAATCCATCGACTGAATAGCTTCCTGTAAATTAAGTTCATATATTAGTGGTCCAGCAAAGTTCTTTTCAAGAAGTTTCAGCAGTAATTCTCTTACAGGAAGATCATATTCCCCAAGAGGTTTATGATCAATTCTGGAGAACTTTCCATCGTGTAAATGAAGTTCTATTATTCTATCATAATACTTGTCTATGAAT
>JAGLOH010000232.1 GCA_023139025.1 Candidatus Heimdallarchaeota archaeon
ATTTTCGTTAACTTAGATAGATACAACCTAATGATGATTGAGCAACCATTACAGTATTATGATATTATCGACCATGCTTCTCTTCAAAAGGAACTATCTACTCCAATATGCTTGGATGAATCGATAAAAAGTGTTGACGATGCAAGAGTTGCTGTTGAAATAGATGCTTGCAAAATCATTAATGTAAAACCTGCAAGAGTAGGAGGAATAACTGAAACTCTACTTATTCACGAATTATCAGAACTAGTTAAAGTTCCTTTATGGTGTGGAGGGATGTTAGAGACAGGAATAGGAAGGGCTAAAAACGTTGCAGTTGCAAGTCTGAGTACTTTTTCATTACCAAACGACATTAGTGAAAGTGCTAGATATTATACCGATTATATTATAGATCCAATCTTCGAATTGAATGATGATGGAACAATATCTGTTCCTCAAGGATTTGGAATAGGTGTTGATATACAAGAAGAAATTATTAAACAGAAGTCAAGCAAAATAATGTAAATTTAGCACAAATTAATCTGGTGAAAGAGTCCAAAAAAGAGCTTCTAACATTTTTGTTTTAAACTCATAATTTGTACTAAAACTTGCAGAAAAGAAGGGTAAATCACCAATGTATCTTTGAAGACCTGTAAAGAATTTAGCATACTCACCACTTGCTTTTTCAATATTGTCTGGAAGGGAAACGACTAATGCTATCTTAGGTTTAGATTTGAGTTTTTCTAACACTTGATAAAGAGTTGAAAATTTCTTCCCTTTAACATCTGCTAAGAGAATTAATGCACTTTGTTTATTCAAATAATTATCCTCAACTTTCGAATCCATTACGAAACTAAACTCATGTGTTTGAGTTTTGATTGCTGCTTTGTCATTCGAATAGGTGGTTTCGGTATAAGGTAAGGAACCTAATAAAGAAGCATAGTATTTCTTGATATAATTAGTGTATTCTTTAGGATAGATAACTCCAATATCAGTAATAGTTTTTTTCTTTTTAGGCTTTTCTTTTACTTGTAGAAACTCTAGTATCTGTTCAGATAATAAATCTGCCTGCTTAAAACTTAGGAGATCCTTTAATATCGCATTATAGGAGCTAATGATATCTTTTAGGAAAACTGTGTTAACTTGAGTTATTTTGTAAACTTTATGAAACTTATACAAAAGAACCTTAGCTAGTTCTTCTCTAAAGGTATCTATCTTTGAAACCATCTCTGGTACAAGCATAATAATTAAACCCAGGGTTTTATTTTTCATCCTTTGGTCTTTCATAGTTTTATCTTCGGCAATAAATGAAAAAGCATATTGAACAAAACCTGAAGAAAAAGCAAATGGAAAAGGACCATAAAGCTCTGTAGACATATCCTCTAGAGTAATCATTCCTTGAAAAACTAGAGAATAAGTAACTGATCCTGAGAATGTGAATTTATCTATTGTATCCTGATTAAATTCAACATTTTTGTCTAATACCATTTCAACTAAGTTTGGACCAACATCCTCTAATCTGAACAAACATATTAGCATAAACTTACAGTCATTCTTAGTTTTTAAAGTCTATTGATATCATTGTCTGATTAGGATCTTTTCTAAATACTTCAAAACATCAGATACAGATGAAGCCGAAATAATTTTATCTTCTCTACTTCCATCTATTTTTGAGTTGGCTAGTTTTTCTGCCCATCCACCCGATTTCTTGAGTGCAATTATTGTTTTTTTCATTTGCCAAGCATATGAGATTTCAGATAAAGTTCCTGCCCCTCCACGAACCACAATAACTGCATCAGCAGAAGCAATGATTATTTGATTTCTAGCGTTGGACATACCAGTTGAGATTTTTATATCAACAAAAGGATTTGCAGAGGATTTGTCTAATGATGGTAGAATGCCAATTGTCTGACCATAAGAATACTTCTTAGATTCCGTAGCTCCTTCACATACAGCTTTCATTACCCCTTTCAATCCTCCGCATAAAATTATGAAATCTTTGTCAACTAATCGTTTTCCTAATTTTCTTGCTAATAAATACTCTTCTGAATCTTCTAAGATATTTCCTGAACCTATTACAGCAATCTGGAATTTCTTCATAAATAAACATCTTTGGTCGAATAAAAAAATCTATCTTAAAAATGAAACTTTTAGTCGAGTGTAAGGTTATCCCATGAGCTAGATTATTTTTTATGAATCCTGCTTACATGCATTTTTAAACCTCTTTCTGTCTTGAAAGATTTCTGACATTGAGTACAAGCAAATTCTTTCTCTAAAATCTCTTCTGTTCGCATTTGCTCAGGATGTTCTTCGAGCGTCTCTGTAACTTCTTTCTGATCAAGTTGTTCTACTTCTTCATCAGTTTTTTCATGAGTTTCCTTGGTCTCTCCTGTTATCTCTTTAACTAACCCTTCTGTGATTTCCTCAGCTTCATCAATATCTTGAACGATATAGAGTCTTCCACTAACTAATTCGATTCTTGCTGGAATTTCTTCTTGCAAAATCATATCATAAATCATCTTTTCTGCTTTATCAACTGATAATCCAATTCTTTCAGCGAATAGTTCTAACGGTATTGAGCCAACTTTTGAAAGACTGGTGATGTATTTCTTTTTCATCATCTCAAATTCGACGTTTTCGGGCAAAATACGTCCTTGAAAAGCTTTCACCAAATCTTCATAAGAACCTTCGTTAAAGACCGTTAAAACATCTGTAATTATCTTCTTAAAGGAATTATTCAAAGCCATCTCCTTAAATGCATTTGTAATAGATTCTACTGTTGCTTCTGACCCTAATGTTACCAGAGATATAGCTACACTAAGTCCATCAAACATAGTTAAAAATGAAATGATTCTTTGAGTTATAGTTTCATCTGATTCTTCCTTTTCCAATTCTTGTTTGTATATATTAACAAGAATTCTGCATAATAATTGTAATAAATCAACACTGGCAACTCCAAAAGCACTAACCATGCGTTTCAGTCTATCTTCAACATAAGCATCTGAAGTATCAATATTCTTTTGCATGAATTTTTCAATTACATCCCCTGCAATAAGTAAAGAACTTCTAACAACTAAAGAAGTTGTTTTTAGATTCTGATAAAATACTTTTTCTTCTTCAGAATTAAGAGTATCTTCAAGCAAAGTGTTCAGCTTTTCGTGATAATACTCAGGCTTGTGAGCTGATAAATAGGTGATCATATCAGCTATTTTCTCTTCTGGATTTAGCTCTCTAACTTTTATCAATCGTTTGAGTATCGTTTGAAAGATTTTATCTATCAATAGAGGATTGTTTTGCAAAGACAATAAATCAGAAAAAACAACCTCCACTCCTGTAGCATTGCTTGACAATGCTCTTTCAATAAAAGAAGTTATGATGTGTTCATCGACATCTAAAGAATCTAATTCTTCCAATTCAAATTGTGTAATTTGTTCAATACCAGGTAGTACAAACTGACCTTCAGCTTCTGGGTGGTAAAATTCACTATCAATACTCGCGTCTTTTGGAGGTGGAGTAGGTATTGTTTGAATAGGTTCTTCAGTATCAATTACTTCCATTTCAAACTCGTCTGTGAGAGTATCAGATTCAGGTAAATCTTCAAATATTTCAGTTTCCATTTTCTTTGGTTCATCTTCTGAAATCCCTTCCTCAAATATTGATCCTATAAGTTCTAGATCTTCCTCTTTAATAGAGATTTCAAGAGTCTTAACTTCTTCTTTTTCTTGTTTAGGTTCTCGAACCCTAAATAAACTGACAAGTTTTTCTCCTAAACCTTCAATCAAACCTTGAGGTTCAATTGCGATTGTATCTAATGAAATTTCAATACTTTTTAGAACTGTATCCAGAAATTCTTGTGTTGATTGGTTTTCTGGGGATAAATCTTCCACCAAAACAGTAACCCCTTCTTCTCTAAGAGAAGGAACTAAATCACTGTCTTTTGTATCAATTATTACTGCATCCACACAGTCTTTAACCAATTTTGCAACATTAACAAGATTTGCTTCAAAATTTGTTTTTTGAAGTATTGTTTTTTCAATTTTGTTAATCTCATTACCAGGCCAGAAT
>JAGLOH010000233.1 GCA_023139025.1 Candidatus Heimdallarchaeota archaeon
GATGATAATTCTGATATGAATTTCGAATTATGTGTAATTTGCAAAACATCCAGAGGTCTATGTGGGAGGAAATCATGTCCTTTATTACAGAATTGGTCAAAACAATACAGTATTGAGCAGCCCAAAATCCAGAATCTTGATGAAACCTTTTCTCCCCCTTCCTTCTTTGTTGGATGGACAGGGTATCCTAGAATAAATGCAGGTCCCATGTTAACTGCAAATAGAGTTGCTTCTGATGTCATTGACAACTCTCGAAATTGGTTGAAGAAGTCTCAAGAAGATATTGTAAAGATGCGTATTTCTCTTATGAGAACTCATGCTAAAATTAATGTCAAACAACCTCTTGATTCAGATATTGTTCAAAAAAGTCAAGAATTGCTTTTAGGAAAAAAAGCTATTGATGTAGAAGTTCAACTTGAAAGAAAGATTATCCCTAGAATTAGTCTTGATGAGAGAATGGCTCCACATGGACCTATCGTACCTATAAAAACAATGGACATAACAGAAAATCAGACTCCGATTAATGCTATTGAAAGGAGCTTTTATGATACAGATCTATTAGCTACAGATGCTGTCTCCTATATGGGAAAAGAGAAATTAGATGAAAGTACCATTACCAGAGTCTTTTCAGCAGGTATGATAGGACGAAAGGATAATCGCAAACTTGTTCCTACCAGATGGAGTATTACAGCTGTAGACGATATTCTTTCAAAACAAAATGTAGAGAAGGTAAAACTTCTTCAAGAATTAGGAGAATTTAGAGTTTTTACCTACAACTTCTTTGGAAATAGATTTGTTATTATTCTCATTCCTGATGTTTGGTCTTATGAAATGATTGAAACTTGGTTCAGAGGAGCTTTCATGAATCCTAGTGATAAAGATATAGCAGTCGAAGATTGGGAAGGGTATAACGGTCGTACAGATTATGCTTCAAACATCACTGGTGCGTATTATGCAGCAAGACTAGGTGTTACTGAATATTTACTTAAAATCAAGAGACAATCTCAAGCAATCGTTTTAAGAGAAATTTCTGATGAATATAGATTCCCACTAGGGGTTTGGGTTATCAGATTAGCTGTAAGAGAAGCAATGAAAAGAAAATTCAAGGTTTTTGATAGCATAGATTCAGCTTTTGAAGTTGCAGAGAAAATGTTCAATTATCCTCTCAAGCATTGGAAATATCGTTCCAAGCTCTATGATCTCTCGAAAAGCCAAACAAAGTTAGATTATTTTCTCCAAGTAAGTTAATCAATCTTCCATTTTCTTTAAATAATCAAAAATATCCTCTGAGATATCATTAACTAAGTCAGCTGGTGTGAATGTGTCTGAATTTCAAATTCATGAAGTAACAAAAGAAGATTTACAGCAGATTGCTGTTGTTGGAACACATCTTCATAAATGGCAAGGGGAAAGTACAGAAGATATACAGTCTGTTTTCAAACAACAAGCATTGGTTCAGCTCGATCCTTTGAATCCAGCTGGAAGGAATCATGACCTTTTCTTTCAGAGCAGAATAAAAAATTATGAAATAGATACATTTCAGAAAATAGTTTACCCAAAGAAATTAGTTTTTGAAGCTTATTTCCCAAACTTAATGGCTATTTCAAAAGAGCATTTTCCTTTATTCTTATCTCAAATGAAGAAAGAGTATTTACACAAATATTATCAATCTCGTTTAGAGAAAGTAGAGAAAATACATTCAGGAATACTTGACGAAGCAGTGAAATTCCTTCAAAAAAATGGGCCTTCAACAGCTTCAGATATTGGAGAAATAGCTAAAATCAAACCAGATTTCTCCTTCTGGAAAACTAGTAATTTAGCAGGTATGTCTCTTGAGATATTGTGGATTTTAGGCAGAGTTATTATTTCTGATAGAGATGAAAACTGGAGGAAAATTTACAATTTAACAGAAGAGTATTTCGAATCAGTCTTACTAGAAAAAACAGATTTAACACATGAAGAAATTAGCTATGAAAAATTTCTTATCAAACAGAAATCTTATCCTTTGATTACTCTAGGCAAGGTTTCAATTTCAAAAGCTGGTTCTTTATTTGTTGGAAAGAGGAAAAGAATCTTACCTGAATGGTTTAGAACAAATTACTCAGATAAGGGTCCTCACATCTTAAAAACAGAAGGAGAGCAATGGGGTGTAGCTGTTCCCTATAACTGGAAAGACTTTCTTGAAGAAGACTTAGATAATAATATGAGAGCTATAGCACCGCTTGATCCATTAATTTGGGACAGAGATTTAACTCTGAAAGTATTTGATTTTGATTATGTTTGGGAAGTTTATAAAATTCCTAAAGATAGAAAGTGGGGGTACTACGTTTACCCATTGCTTTTCCAAGGTAAACTCATTGGTAGGATAGAGGTTAAATTTGATAAAAAAACTTTGAATCTAGAGTTCTTCAACTTACAATTAGAGGAAAGTTTTGAACTAGATAACTGTACTGAAAACGCTTTTATTAATTTAACAGAACGATGGAAAAGCATGTTAAAAGCTAAAACAATAACTTCTGATAGAAGTACTAAATTCATTAATTAGAAGTCTTCTACGCTTTATTTCAGGTACAATAATTTGAATAAACAAAGATTTTATATAAATGTCAAGAGTTTATAGCTTCATGCTTGGTACTGTGCTTATAGCCAATCGAGGAGAGATAGCTGTTCGAATAATACGAGCATGTCGTTTACTTAACCTTAAAAGCATAGTTATTTTTTCTAAAGAAGATTCTACTTCGCTCCATGTAAAAATGGCTAATGAAGCATATAGTCTAGGTAAAGGTACAGTACAAGAAACTTATCTGAATGTAGAAAAAATAATAGAAATTGCATTAATTTCTAGTGCAGATGCAATTCATCCAGGTTACGGTTTTCTTAGTGAAAATCCAGATTTTGCTGAGAGAGTTGAGAAGGAAGGATTGGTATTTGTAGGACCTTCTCCTGCAATTCTGAGGAATTTAGGCGACAAAGTTGAATCAAAGCGAATGGCAAAGGAAATTGGTATTCCAACAATTCCTGGTTCTGATGGTTATGTATCGACACTATCTGAAGCAGAAAAAATTGCTGAAAATATTGGATATCCAATTATCATAAAAGCAGCTTTCGGAGGAGGAGGAAGAGGGATGGAGATTGTTGAAAATCCAGAAGCTCTTGAAATAAGTTTGTTAGGTTGTCAAACAATCGCTGATAAATTCTTTGGAAATAATAAAGTGTTTATTGAGAAATATATTTCCTCGCCTAGACATGTTGAAATACAATTTCTAGCTGATAATCATCAGAACTCAATTCATATCGGAGATAGAGAATGTTCCATCCAACGTTCTTATCAAAAAATCATTGAAGAAGCTCCATCCTTTCTTTCTGTTCGCAGAAGAAATAGCTTGGGTGACAAGATTTGCAGTCTTTCTGAAAAGATTGAATATAGGAATGCTGGAACTGCAGAATTTCTATGGAAAGATGGTAATATTTTCTTCAATGAGATCAATCCAAGAATACAAGTTGAACATCCTGTTACTGAGATGATTACAGGAATCGACTTAGTTGTAGAACAGCTTAAGATAGCAAGTAACGAGGAACTATCTATAAATCAGAGAGATATAAAGTTCAATGGGCATGCTATAGAATTTAGGATCAATGCAGAGGATCCCCTGAAATCCTTTTATCCCCAATCTGGAAGAATTACTGGGTTAAACGTCCCTGGAGGAAATGAAGTTCGTTTTGATACTTTTATTTATCCAGAGTATGTTTTTCCAAATAGTTATGATTCTTTAATGGGTAAGCTAATTGTAAAAGGCAACAATCGAAATGATGCGATAACTAAATCAAGAATAGCTTTGAACGAACTATCAATTTCCGGAGTTACAACAAATATCGCTCTTCATAATGCTATCATCGCATCACCTGAATTTCAGCAGAGAATTATAACAACTGATTTTCTAGAGAAAAACAAAATTACAGAAATCTTGTCACATTATGAGAAACTGAAGCTTGTAGCAATATTAAAAACTCAAAGCATCAACAA
>JAGLOH010000234.1 GCA_023139025.1 Candidatus Heimdallarchaeota archaeon
ATATTTCTACAACTTTGTCCACAGAAGGATCAGTTGAGTCACCAATACCATTATGATATCCAGTAATGATAAGTGCAACAATCGCAGCTAAATAAGGAACACTAAAGCTTGTTCCATCCGCATATTTCCAAGTTCCTCTAGCAATCTGAAGATCACGGTCTAACTCAGCATCTTTTAGTACTGGTACTCCATTTCCAGGTTCAAGCTAGTTAACAATATGATTTCCCTCTGTAGATGCTTCGTACCAAGATGAAATATATGACTTTTGACCCTTAACTGAGCCACACCATCGAGTTTCATGATCAATTGAACCAACAGAATACCATTCAGATAATAGGAGTGAAAAGGATGAGCAACCGTCCCTATAGAGTTATTATAACTAAAATAATTTCCTGAACAGGAAAGCAGTATTACACCCTTGCTGATTAAACTATTCCATGTCTGAAGTAAAGACTAACATAAGCCTGAGATTTTCTTTTGTTTTCAGTTTTCTTTTGATACGTGCCATAGTAGTAGAGCATGACTTTATGATGCTTAATTTCACTTCTGATAGACTAATGGTTTTCGATGGGATTCCAGGAGAGAAAGGGTCAAGTAAAAGAATTGGTACATTACAGAATGGTATGAATAGCTTTTTGAGAAAAATGGATATAACTTTCAGGCAAAATCCTCGAACTCTTCGACCTAGAGTCAACAAAAAGGATTCCCAACTAGATAAGAAACAGAAATCTGAAGGAAATTACTTCTTAGCAGCTTAGATTTTAGTTTTTACTTCAACAGTAATTTCTGTTTCCTTTTCTTTTAATAAAGATTTTTCCAACTCTAATTTCTTGAGATTGGCTAATCTTGCTCTATTTATTTGCTCTGCTATTTGGAATGTAATTTTTTCCTTAAATGAACTAAATCTAGTGGTTATCCACAAGAGAGGGATAAATGATTTAGGTCGAATCAAGTTGTTTTTCGGCTTAGTTATGAGTTGTGCAATTTTCCTAGCAAGTTTGTCAACCTCACTTCCATTCACAAGTTTATCATTTAATCCAGATATTTTGTTAAATTCTGTTTTATATGGGCCTGGTAAAACGGTTGAGACTGATATTCCATAATTTTTGAGCTCTTGTCTTACGCTATCGCCAAATACTTTAACTGCAGATTTTGTAGCACAATAAACTGCAAAAGGATAAACGGGAAGCATTGCAAGAGATGAAGATATGTTGATGATGTTGCCTTCGCCTTGTTGTTCCATAATAGGTACAACTGCATGTGTCATCTTAATTAAAGACAGAATATTTGTTTCTATTAATTGATCAATTTCTTCTTCAGGCTGTTCTAAAAACAGGTTTGCTTTTCCTACTCCTGCATTATTTATTAGAACATCAATTCTTCCAAATGTCTTTAAGATAAGATCTACAATCTTCATTCTGTCATCGCGATTTCTTACATCTCCAACAATGGATAAAGTTTTGATTTTATGTTTTTTCAATAAACTTTCAGTATGCAATAGCTTTTTCTTTCTTCTAGCAACAAGAACAAGCTTCGGTTTATATTTGACTAGGGCTAGAGATACAGCCTTACCAATTCCTGAGGAGGCCCCAGTAATAATGATGACTTTACTTTTATCAAAAAATGCGTTGTTAGAATATTGAGCTCTTTTCTGCATAATATCAAGAATGCTTCCAAATAATCTTATAAAAACTCAAAAAAAGAGAGAGAAAGAAATTAAACCTTATTCTTCCTTCAAGGGGTCAAACCATTCTGGAAGTTTAATTTCATCAACAGAAACGCTATCTCCAGGTAAATATGGCTTAATATCTAGAACTGGTGTTCCATCAATCGCATCAATCCTATCTATGTACAGTTTATTATTTTCTACCCTTAGTAGTTTTACTTTGGTCAAACCAATTGGATTGGGTCGATTTGGACTTCTAGAAGAAAAGACGCCAGTTTCTATAGAAATTTTCAATTTAGGGGGTGTTGCTAGCATCTTAGATCTATCCGAAGGATTATCTCTCATCGATATCCACCATAAGACGTAAATGTGGCTGAATTGCTCAATATGACGTAAACCAGTAGTATATAGCTGAGATATCTCAATATAACAAGCTTCTTTTTCTATTTTTACTACACCAATTTGATGAATTCCAAAAGATGTCATTATAATCAATCATCAATAGGTTGTCCTTCTTTTGAATTTTTCTTTATCACTTAGTTCTAGAGATATGAATATTTAATCAAAAAAGAAATCTAAGGTATGCTTTTCTTTACGTTGTTCAACAACCTTTTCATAAAATTCTTTTTCAAGTTTCATGTTTGCTTTTTTTAAAGTATATTTAGGAATAAATTTATGAAATAGTTTAACATTCAATCTCTGCTCAAGGAACTGAGTCTCATAATAATTCTCCCAAAGAAAATCACCATCTTCTAGAAATATATCCTCAGAAAAACTATCTCTTATAGTTTCTTTTGCATATTCTCGCACATTGATTATGACTTCATCCTTAGAACTACCACTAAACTGTGGAAATGTAGGAAGGTCTCTTCTGTTTGTTGCTACAGAAAAAATACTCTCAGTGAAAACAATAACAATGAATTTATCAAATCGTCTAGCTAAGGACTTGGTTATTAAATAGCAAGTATCATGCTCAGGATTACACTCGCCTACTAATACCATTTCTGAATAAGGTTTAAGTCGCATATAAGCTGATAGAAGATGTACTTCTCTTAGAACTGCATTTCCTCTTTTTTTGATTAATTTCCCTAAATCTGAACAACCTGTAGTGATCTCAAATGATTTTGATTTCAATAAGAGTTCAGCTTTCTCGATTGAATTTTCATTGGAATCCTTGTGGTAACTTGCTGCTTGGACATATTCTTCTGCAGATAAATTACAAACAAACAAAATTCCTAAACACCTCCTTGGGAAGTTCCAAAATTATCCAAAGTAAGCTGTTTCCTTGAACCAATTTTAAGAAATGGTAGAGCTCTTTTTAAAACAACACCAGTTGATTTCAGTTGTTGATTCTTAGTAAGTTTCACTCCTTGTTGTTGCAGTTTTAGAATTCTTGTGGCAGAAGTATGACCTATACCAGGTACTCTCATAAGTTCACTATAGTTCGCATTATTTACATCAATTGGGAAAAATTCAGCATTCCTCCTTGCAAGAGTAACTTTTGGATCCATATTTAGAGGAATGAAACCATCATCATTTATAACACCCATAAGCTCTTCAGGCGAAAACTTATAGATTCTTCTTAACCAATCAATCTGATATAATCTGTGCTCTCTAAGGAAATAGGAACGGGGATATGGTTGAGTTTTTTCCTCCAAAGGAAGGCAAGTAGAGTAATATTGCCTCCTGAAATCCCAATCATCAGTATAAAAATCAAATACAGTATCCAAAATTTCCTTATCGGTTTCTTCAGCTGCTCCTATTACATATTGAGTCGTGTATCCAGCAGGAATTTCTCCTTTTTTCCTCATTTCTGGGAGAAATTTAGTTACTTTAATTATATCAGAATAGAAGTCTTTGGTAGAACAAGTTTCACTGAAACGAGATTTGTTTGGCAATTCAACATTTATACTTACGCGGTCTGCTAACTCTGCGATTCTAAAAAGTTCATCCTTGCCAATACCTGGAAGAACTTTAGCATGGACATATCCATCAAATTTATATTTATTCCGCAAGACATGGAGAGCTTCATGTATTATTTCAGCTTGACAGTTTGCGCTTTTACCTATTCCAGAACTTAAAAACAGTCCTTCAATATAATTTCTTATGTAGAATCCAATTGTTAATTTTGCTAATTCTTCAGGCTCAAATGAAGTAACTGAATGTTTGAAATGTTTTCTATTTTTCGTCGAGTTAATGCAGTAAGCACAATCGTGTATACACTGATTAGTAATTAATACTTTAAGTAAACTTATGCAACGACCATCAGGAAGAAAAGAGTGGCAGATTCCTGTAGATACAGCCTTACCAATTGATCCTTGTGTATGTACTCGAGGAGAAGC
>JAGLOH010000235.1 GCA_023139025.1 Candidatus Heimdallarchaeota archaeon
TTATGGCCCCTAGTTGATAATTGGGCCATCCTTCAGGTAGAAACAGAAATGTTGAACTGATACACATTAAACAAATAATAAAAATATATGCAGTAACAGCTTTAGTCATCTTTCCTGTGTTTTTAGTTATGTAAGGATGTGCAATTGAAGCTGCTCCAACAAATGGTAAAGCTAAGAACATGCCCCACCATTGCCATAAAATAAATCCTCTAGCATTGATAATAAAAGCCACGATATATGAAATGTGCCCTAGCAAAAAGGCACTAAGACCAAGTTTCAACCCGAGACGTTTCTTTTCAGGATCAGGTATCATTAAGAAAACATCCCCTAGAAATCCAAAGACTAAAGCTATTACAAACCAAACTTCATACACTGAAAAATTCAAAAGAGACGATACAAGAAATGCTAATAAAAGTGGCATCAATAATGGTTTTGTTATAAACCTAGCTAGAACAAATTGATTTTTTCCAAGATCAACTAATAATTCTCCTATCAAGTGTATGAAAGAGACAAAAGCAAATATGATAAGCAGAATAAGACTAATTATTTCCATTTAATCTCAAAACAAAGAAAAAGGAATAATTTAAAAAACTATGCTAATCTTTCAAACATTCTCTGGAAGATGAATAGCGATTTTACAACCTTCGCCTTCATAGAATATTATAATCTATCTCTATCTCTTTTGGAAAAAACCTTATTAACTCTCCCTCTACCCTAGATTCATGCTCTCTTTAATTCAGCTATATTCTATACTTGAAGAAGAAAGGTCACGTGTTTTGGAAAGATTCACAAAAGTAGCTAAGAAACATTTCAACTTTAAAGAAACTAAAGGAACATGGAGTTCTGAATTGATTTTCAGACACATTTTAATGAGTAATTTTTGGTTACTGCGTAATCTTCCAGGTGGAGAAGAATTAACACCTCCAGCAATAGCTCTTAATCCAGGTCAAGAATCAAGTAATGATGTTAGTATTGATCATCTTAGAGATGCTTTTCTTCTTGTTTCTGACATTATCAAACAGAGACTTTCATATTTACAATCTAAGGAAGAAGAAGAAATAATAGAGACATTCAGAGGAAAAAAACCTCGTCAAACAGTTATTCTCGGCTTTATTTATCATGAACTTAGACATTTAGGTCAAATAACTTGGCTATTTAAAAGATCCACAGGATGGACAGATAAAGAAATCTATTCAAACTAAAATCAAATCCAGTAAGATCAATCTCTGTAGACAACACTTTTTTGTGCAAAAACATATGATAAAGTTATGAATGAAATTTCTGTGTGTTTAACATTTGATGTAGATGCTGAAAGCGCTCAAATCAGAAAGGGAGAAGATCCTGTCAAAATCTCAAAAGGACAATTTGCAATCCAGAGAGGAGTTCCAAGAATTTTAGATTTGTTAAAAAAATATGACATTCGATCTACTTTTTTTGTTTGTGGCTGGGTTGCTGAAAAATACCCAGAAACCATTCAAAACATTATTTCTGATGGTCACGAGATTGCTGCTCATGGATATTTACATGAGGAATTGGACACACTTGAGTTTAATGAGGAAACTATAGTTCATGAACACACTAATCAAATTCTTGAGGATTTAGCTGGACAAATTAAAGGATTCAGAGCTCCTTACTGGAAATTATCCAAGTATACTCTTACAATAATCTCAGAAATGGGATATGTTTTTGATTCTTCCCTAATGGATGAAGATAGACCTTATATCTACTCTGTACCTGAATCACCTAGAAATTTGGTTGAATTTCCTGTCGAATGGTATCTTGATGATTGGATTCTTTTTGAGCAACTTCAACAACCACCCTCGTCTGTTTTTGAAATATGGAAATCGCAATTTGATGCAATACAGGAAATTAAGGATATGGAGGATAGTCGTAGAGTATACACTCTTACGTGTCATCCAGCATGTATCGGGCATGCCTACCGCATCCAAATGCTTGAACGATTAATACGTTATATGAAATCTAAACAGGCAACGTTCTCAATAATACATCCTATTGCTGTTGAATATCTGCTCTAATTCACGCAACTCTTTTTGGTGCAAAATGCAAATGTATGTGACTAATTCGCAGCATAGATCATATTCTTTTCCACAATTTCAATTAATGTTCTATTAAAAACTGTTGTAAAAAAGAAAGAAAAAGGAGTGATTAAGATACTCCAAATAAATTTGTAATCCAAGGTACAAATGAATCCCAGAAGAAGCTTATCAAACCAGATAATGTTCCAAAAGCAGAATAAACAAATAAAACAATAGTTTGCCATTTGGAAATGTTTATTCCGAAAATTGCTTCCATTTTACGTTTGTAAATCTTTATTGGGATGTCAATTGTTCTTAGTAGACGATAATTCTGTTCAAATTCAATTTTGATGGTACTGTCTAAATCCTTTGACCATTTAGTAGGAGTGATATAGAATTCAACTACAATTTCCTCCAATTCTGGATGAAAATAAACAATTCTTTGTTGTGGTGCTAAGGATGCAACATGACCAATTGCAATAGGTCTAACAATCAATGCACCTTTCTCTAACCCATGTATTCTTGTGGTAGCTTCAATGATCTTTTCACCTAATTTAGTCACATTCATTGAGAAGTACTCTGCAGATTCTTTGTCAACTGTTATCTCCTCAATTACTACTCTGTCATCAAACTGTTCATCTCTGATCAAAGTTATCTTAAGACGAAATACTTCATCTAAACACATGTTTTTTGGAATCATTATTGATAAATCCCTAGAAAACCCTTCAAATACTTCTTTTTCAGCTGCTTCCCCAAGAGTATCTTCATCAACCATTCTTGCAGATTCTTCTCGTTCACCTAGCATTTCAACTTCATCTGCTTCTTCTTTTAGCATTTCGACTTCTTCTGCTTCATCATCATATTTAGGTGCGTGTTCTCTACCAGCTAATGTGGCTCTATCAGACATCTCTTCATAGTATTCTTCATCCTTAATAGGTTCAACGTCTCTCATCCTCTTTGAACTAGAAGGACGAGGAGAGGGTAGGCTTTTTTTAGCTCTTCTCGATTTTTCCTTTCTTTTCATTTTTATGCCTTCAGTTTCCTCAAAATCCGCAAAAGCAGCTAAAGCTTTATCTCTTACAGGTCTCCTTGGTAGCAGTGTTTTTCTATCTTTTAAACTGAACAACCTATCACTAAAATCGATCTTTTTTGCCGTAATTCCAATTATTATTGCAAACAAAGCTGTTGTAATAAAAATTATACCTAACAAATAAAATGTTGGTTCCCAATTGAATGCCATAAACTGTCAATGACGCTTGTTTTAATTAAAGTTTATGGAGATAATAAAAGCTTACAAAACCAGTTTTGTCGGATGTTTTACCCACGTCATACATTAGTATATAAAAAAGATTTTTAGTTCATAAACTAGGTCTAATGTATGAAAATGAGAAATGAAAAAGAAACAATTTTCATTAATCAACTCGGGGTTCGTTTCAGAAGATGTGAAGTCTCAGAATGCATTTATTGTGTAAATAAATATGAGGTTTCAACTGGTGGAATAATGTCTAGTAAAAAAGGAACACCATATTTCAAAGGTAATGTGTGTAACTGCTCTCTTGATGACCAAATTAGTATTAAGGAAGCAGCTAAAGTTCAATGTTATCCAGTTGAAGACAGAATTCAAACCGATCATAACAATCTGGAATTTATACACAAATTAAGAGTTCAATAAAAATGAAATAATATTGATGTTTCTAAAAAAACTATATCTATTTCTCAAAAAGTATATGTTGAGAATTAGAAAAAGCTAGTATTCTTAAGATAGAATTCTGAATCAGAATAGACTAAGCAAAATCAGATTTGTTCAGTGAGGAGAACTTGATAAAACAGATTGTAGATCAGGTAACACATTATTTGATTCTATCCAGATCCTTAAGTTGGTCTTCAAGGTATTGGGGCTTATATTTATATTAAGCATCAAT
>JAGLOH010000236.1 GCA_023139025.1 Candidatus Heimdallarchaeota archaeon
GGAGGACAACAACAACGAGTTTTAATTGCTCAAGCTCTAGCCGCTGAAGCTGAAGTATTGCTTTTAGATGAATTTACAAGTGCTCTTGATTTCAAAATGACTGAGGAAGTTATGGAGCTGTTAGATTATCTGAATCACACCCATGGAATAACAGTTGTCACTGTTGGTCACAATTTGGGATTGCTTAGAGCTTATTGTAGTAGGATTATATGCATAGACAAAATTATTGCTTATGATGGAACCCCCAAAAATCCTGAATTAGATATTGTTATCAATCAAATCTTTCACTAATGTAAAATATAAAAAGCAGAGAAAATAAAAGATAATCCTCAACTGTATGTTGAGCAGTTGTTTTCATTTATACTTTACGTTTCATCAATATATCTATGGTAGAAACTGTTTTTGGTTGTCCATCACTATCTAATACTTCTGAACCGATAGTTACATCTGCAATTTCGACTAAATCTGGTAAAAATCTATGTTTTGTGATTTCTGCCACATCGACTGCTTTGGAAATTGATCTACCTCTAGCACGTATTGTGCATTCCTCTTCACCTTTATTGAAGATTGTAACAACGACTAGACAGTAGTTCATAGTACCTTTCTTACCTATGTAGATTGCGTTCTTTTGTTCGTCTTTTGACATTAGTTATCACCGCTTGCAAATAGTGGCTAGTAAATAATAGGTATGTACTTTTTTAAGTCTTTTTTTAAAAAGTATAGAATTTAAGAAAATCACTTCTTAAAATCTGGTAATCGTTCATATTTGCGCTTTACGAAAGAATCTTCGAATTTTTCATGGAAGTATGATTCATCATATTCAATTTTATATTCGCGTTCCTTTGGAACTATAAGATTAATAGCGTCATCAACCCTCTCGAGTTCAACTTTCAAACTCTCTTCATTATATATTTCCCCTTCAGCTTCACAACAAAGAGGACCCCCATGAGATTCAATTGTGATCTTTCTTCCTCTAGAAAACCATACACCTTCTATGCCTAAATGGTTTCCAGGAATTGCTTTAACAAGCATGGCTATTCTACTGAATCCCTTCTTTCCATGGACAATTCCGATTCCCAAATCCTTGTTTTTATCACAAAAAACGTGGTTACCTGGCAATACATGAAAGCCAGTAATATCATCTCCTAATGCTACAAAGAAGTTTGATAATTCATCAACCTTAATTGGCTCTTGATCATCTATCGTAACTGAACAAGGAGTGTTTTTAGTTTTAATTACGTACTTAAGAGCAAGATAATTATATTTAATCGCCCCGATTTTCATCCATTTCATTTCATGATGAGCAGCAGCTGCAGCTTCTCCTGAAAATCCTCCATCAGTCATATCAAATGAATATGTTTCTATATCTCCTTTACACTTAATTGCAGCGAATTTCTCACTGTGCCCTTCAGCTATGATGGCTAAACTTTCCTCCAAGCTGTAGGGGATGGAATGAGTTTTGTGCCAATCGCACATAGATCCAGCAGATATTAAACCTAATGTCACATCTGGGTGATTGACAATTACATCACCCATATTGGTAGCAGTTCCATCACCACCAAAAGCAATTAAAGTCTTATATCCATCATTTATTGCTTTTTGTGCTAATTCCATCTCATGCCTTGGCCCCTCTGTGACAGCATAGTCAAAATTACCAATATATTCTTTAGCCATTTTAAGTGACTTTTCTAATTTTTTACCCAATTTACCAGTATTCGCGTTTGGATTAATTACAACAAAAGGGTCTTTAGTCATATATTTCAGAGGATGTTGACTTCTATATAAAATTAATGCAACAAATTATCTCCTAAGGTCTTGAAATATGGAAGTTTCAGCACTTTTAATGGATACATTTTAAAAGGGGATTTCGCTAAATGGTAGTTGATAACTATGATTTGTCCTCAATGTGGAACTGAAAACGCAGATCACGCTAGTTTCTGCGGAAAATGTGGTAGAGAATTAGAAGTTGCTCCTGCACAACCTGAACAACAAGCTGCTCCTGCACAACCTGTTCAACGTACACGTCCTGATAAACTCGTTAGATGTTCAGATGATAAGCAAATTGGTGGTGTAAGTTCTGGTGTAGCGAGATATTTCGGCTTAGATGTTGGCTTAGTTAGATTACTAATGATATTAGGTCTTATATTTGGAACTGCTACTTTCTGGATATATATTATCCTTTGGGCTGTTTTACCAGAAGAACGATGTGGATCTCAGTAATACCTATTTTTCATTCTTTTTTTCTTGAAAAAAATCTTCTAGTTGAGCACTTTTTGATCTTTTGAGAGTTGGAAACACTTGATCCCAAGCTATTTGTTTAGCTTCTAAGTTATTTTCTTTTAGATATTTCAAGACCTTATCTGGAAAATTAGGTGCCACCAGTATTCCTTTTACGGCCTTTTGCTCCTTTTCAACAAAATACTCTATGTATCTTTTAAGTTGATGAGCATCAGCTGGAGAAGCATTTCTTTTCTTTACCTCTACAATTATCTCACCATTTTCCCCCACACCTCTAATATCTACAGGACCAACATCTGTGTTATATTCAGTTCTGATTACTTGAAATCCTGGTTCAATTAAATCTGGATTACTGACCAAATATTTGACTAAATCACTTTCATCTCCATAAATAGTCATTTCTATCTCATCTTGAGCATGCCATAAAGCAACGAAAGCAATATGGGAAAAATCTATCACAAGAACTTCTTTAGTTTTTACTCGTTCAGTTAACATTTCTAAATATGTTTCTTTTTGAGAAAATCTTATAGGACCTGCTTGTGGTTTTTGCCAATTCAGAGGTTTCACACCTGTTGGTCCATGCATAATTATAGATAAATCTCTCTTGATCACCAATAATCTGTCTCCATCACCTAAGTATGATTTAATTCTTCCATCAAATGTTGCAGAACATCTTCCAGAAAGAATAATCATCTTTTCTCCTACAGCGGAATTTAACCTCTTTACAAGATCAGGTAATGGATCTACAGATATTTGTTCAAAATTTGAGTGAAACATGTAGAGACCTCAGAATCTGATTTTATGATTTTACTATTTAATAAGGGATTTATTTATGCTATTTCAATTTTTCCAAAAAGCAACGTAAGGTTTTTTATTATATTGTTTATTGAAAAGATTGAGATAGAATGGCGGACCCGATAATTATTTATCAGACCATGCTGTATATTCAGATGTCTATTGTAATTGCATGTTTACTCTTTGGATCAATTATGGATTTAGTTAAACGTGAAGTCTCAGATATTCCTTGGTTGGTTATGACTGTTACTGGAGTTATAACATCTATAGTTCTCATAATCTTTGCAGAGGATAAAGGCAAAGCGGGAACTATGTTTGGTATCAATGTTGGTGTAGGAATTGTAATGGGATTATTGCTGTACTATACAGGAGTAATGGGTGGTGCTGATGCTAAAGCTGTAATGGCTCTATCTTTCAATACTCCAGTTTATTTCTTTAATTTCGCAATCTTACAAATCTCAATATACAATTGGGTCCCATCCATTTTCAATACTTTTTTCAATTGGTTACTCGCAATGGTAGTTTTTTATCCTCTACCATTGCTATTCTACAACATTTATCGTAAAGCAAGAGGTAATAATCTATTTGAAAAAACTGAAGGTAATTTTGCAGAAAAGATTCTGATGCTAATTTCAGGCTATCTCACTCCTGTTGAAAAAGCTAAGAATAGACAGGATATTGTTTATTCAGAAGTGTTCGATGAAACCAAGGACAAATGGGAGATTAAACACTTCATGCAAGTTGTAGAAATTGAAGAGGAAGAGAAATTCAAGAAGGAAGTAGAAGATGACATAGAAAAAACAGGAAGAGAGAAAATTTGGGTAAAAGTTCTCCCCCCAGGGATTGTATTTTTGCTAATTGGGTATATTGTCAATATTCTTATAGGAAATATCTTCTTTCTTATATTCCATTACACTTTAGGAT
>JAGLOH010000237.1 GCA_023139025.1 Candidatus Heimdallarchaeota archaeon
ATAAAACTTGCAGGATTAGTCCATTGAACTATTCCCCAAATGGTAAAAGTAAACCATGAACCGAATAGACCTAAGAAAATAAGTCTAGATATCATTTTTCCAATTTTTCCCATATAAACACCGTTTTAATTTTTTTTATTAGTAAAATGAATATTATATTGAATTATATAAATTTTTTACATAAACAAAATTTTTTACTTAAACTGTCTCTGCTAGTTGAAAAAAACAACTTTTCTCTTCCTAAACAGGATTTTCTTTGAACCATTGAACAGTTCTTTCAAAAGCTTCTTCTTTAGATACTATTGGTTTATAACCAAAATCACGTTCAGCTTTGTCACTGATGAAAGTGTGATCAACACATGTTTGAATTACTGCAAATCTGTTGAAATTTGACTTTGGTGCAAATATTTCAGCTATTGAAGCTATGAAGTATGCAAGTTTGTAAGGAATGGATTTTGTTGGTACTGGCAAATCTAGAGCTTCAAGGAAAGGTTCCATAAAAGCAAATAAATTGTCTGCGGGTTGATGATCTGCTATAAAATAGCATTCTCCAGAAACTTTGGAACCAGGGTATAAATTTTTTGCAGCTAAAATATGTGCATAAGCTGCATTTTCTGAATAGACATGACTAAAACAAGCAGTTCCATTTCCTAATTTGATATTGTTCTTGCTCTTAGCAATCTCGATTATGTTAGCAATATGATATTTGTCTCTTGGACCATACATACCTACTGGACGCAAAGAACATGTTAGTAAACCATTTTTTTCATTTACTTCAATTGTTTCTTTTTCTGCTATAATTTTGGTTCTTGAGTAATGATCTTTCGGCATCTTTGGCGGATAAGGTAGGGTTTCATCTCCATACACAATCGGCTTCTTTCCATCAACAACAACATCTAGAGTGCTTGTGTAAATCAACCTAGGAATATTAAATTTGAGACATGTGTTGATAACATTTTGATTTCCCTTTACATTGACATCATCATACATCTGACTAGGGGTTCCAGGATTCCATACTGTTGCAGCTGTTTGAAAAACAGTATCTATTCCCTCACAAGCTTTTTCTACATCCTTTAGATTTCTAATGTCGCCGACTATAGATTCTATACCATCCGCACTGATTGGTTCTAAATCAAAAACTCTTGCAAAGTACCCTTGAAGATGAAGTTGAGAGGTAATCTCAAAACCTAGCATTCCTGCTCCACCTATAACCAAACATTTTCCTAAATCTACTTCTTTCTCTGTCATCTTCTTACTCTCCTACCAAGAAACAGTAATTGCTTGTTCTGGACATGCTTCAACACATTTCATACAGTGTGTACAAAGCGATGGGTATAATGGTGTAATTCTCCAAATCTGTGGATTGAATTGGTTGTCATTTTCGAACTTCTCAAGAGTTTGATGTATCAGAAATAAGGCTGGGTCACAAACTTTCATACAAATAGCGCATTCTCTCGGATCGATTTTATTACCATCTCCACAAATTGTATAATCTATCTTGATTTTCGTTCTGCTCAAAATATTCCCCTCTCAATACTTTCCAACCAGAATTGGAACTTCTTTTCTCTCAATAATGCTTAAAGCATCAAATCTACACGCATGAACACAGACACCGCAGCCATAACATATCTCTTGATCAATCTCTACTCTTTGTGTAATTTCATTGAAACTTATAGCTCCAAATTGACACATTGTCAAACATCTCTTACATCCTTGACAGTTGTCTGGATTGTTTTGTACAACATATTCTGCCTTGAAAATAGAATTAATCCCAAAATCTACTCGAGGCCTGAATCCAGCACACTCAGGTGTTTGGCATGCACACAGATTATTGATATATGGAAACGCTCCATACCAGATTGTGCCTATGTATCCTTTTTTATTGAATTCTGTAAACTTTTCAATAGCTTCTTCTTTTGTTAGTCTGTATTTGCTATCTTCAGGCTCTGGAATGAAACGTGGCAACTTATCTATTATGTCACTCATTACACCGAAGTTGATACAACAAGCTTCTTTCTCAGCTCTTGCCATAAACCTACACATGCAATATTTCATGATGATTGTATTTTCGTCTACACAGTTTTCTAAAATGGCGATTGCGTCATCAAGAGGAACAACCTGACCTATATGACCTTCAGCTTGAAAGGGATTGAATTTAGGTTTTTTTGAATGCAACATTTTCTCTGCAGAGTGTTTTACAATTCTTCCAATAACTGGCATTTTAATTTTGTAACCCAATCCTTTGGCACTAAATCCTGCAAGCTTCCTTACTTGCATAGCCTCAAAAGTTTTGTACTGTTCAAGTAAAAACTCTTTGAGAAATTCCTCATCTATGTTTATGTCATCTAACACTTCAGTAGTATAATTTCTAGCATTCAAGTACCATTTTCCAGCTGTTCCGTGCTCTAAACAATAATCACACATCAATCATCACAAAATTAAGATATCTTTCTTCGAAATGAGAAAAGCTGTATATAAAATTTAAGTCGTCAAATTCTCCTTAAAAGTAGAAATATAATTTCAAATACGTGTAAATATTAGAACTAATTCATATTAGCTGAAGAGTTTCTATAGTTCTTTTTACAGCTAGAGTAGTAATATTCAGCTTCTCTGCGATTTGCTTAGGTGTAAATGCCAGTTTAACAGATTTTTCAATTTCCTTCAACTTATTTATTACTCTCCTAACAGTAAAAACAGAAAGCTCTAGTTTTTCCGAAATTTCCTCTATTGTTTTTCCTTGTTTGTGATAAACGTAGATTTCTTTGTATTTAGCAATCGTTAAACCAAATTCGTATAAGATGTCAATAACATCTAGAATGTAAAGGTTATATTTCATGGAAATATCATGAATGGATTTACCCTCTAATCTATCTCTAACGATGTCTGGAAGATTCTCAATTTTCCTTGTCTTCTGCCTGACAGCTGTTACATTTACAGTTGAATTACGAATTAGTTTGTTAAGCTGCTTCACATCATTTAATCCAAGATAGATTGATATAGCCTCATTATCATAACCTCTATTCTTCATTTGGACATAGTTGGCAATACGTAATGTTTCTTTATCCTTCCTATTTCGAATGAAACCTCTATCTTCTAGAACTTTTCTTACTGTATAATATGTCAATCCCAGCTCTTTAGCTATCTCGTGTTTTGATTTACCCCTATTAAAAAGATCTTCAATATCTTCATGCTTGAACTTGTGATAGTCTGCAATTGTACGAGTTTCAATTCTATTTTCTTTGAGAACCCTTGAAACTGTGTGCCTGTTCAGTTCAAGTTCTATGGCAATCTCATATGTAGAGAGGCCATCCTCATACATTTCTACTATTAATGCGTCTCTTTCATTTAATGGAATGTTCTCTAACATGACTGGAATATTTTCCTCCAATAGAGCTTCATCTCCTTGATTGTTAGGTTCCATTTTAATCAACTTTGAAATTTCCCACTAAGGAGCTATATCAATATAGCTTTGTATGTAATTTATATTGAAACAAGGTAATAAAAATATTATTGCTTACTTCTAATCATTGGAATGATTTAGCTAAAATGGAGAAAATAAGAGTTTGACACCTTGTGATTACCATATTCGTCTAATTGATTTTTTCCATATAATCTGTATGAAGAAGATATTTCTATGGTTATCATTACAATATTTTCACTGGTAAAATATGTAAATAAATAGCAGCAAAATAAAGAAAATTACCATTCTTTCACTTTTTTTCTTTTTTAAGGACTTAACTTCAACATATTTAAATGTCATATGATGTTATGTCTAACTGCCGGTCAAGAAGTTCTTAGGATGTGATAAATTGACTACTGATCAAGAAGCAGTTAGCTTCTTTCTAGAATATAAACCAAAATACAAAATCTTTCATGAACTTATGAATAGAAGAATGAGAAACGTCCTTCTCGTTTCTAGTATTTATGATAGTTTTATGCT
>JAGLOH010000238.1 GCA_023139025.1 Candidatus Heimdallarchaeota archaeon
CTTATTATTGCTATCAGTATTTTTAACGATAAAACCAGCCAATGTGATGACAACAGGTCGAGGTAGCGATTCAACGTTTATTATGCTAGATTTAACTTCTCATGATCCTATCATAATCTATCAAGATACTGATTTTAATGAAACCTACGGTTTTCCTGGTAATGGTTCTGAATCTAATCCTTATATCATTGAGAATTATAACATTTCTTCAAATGAAGTAGATGGTGGTTATGGAAGTGGTGGTTATGGTATGGATATTAGATTTACTACCAAACACTTTGTTATCAGAAATTGCTATATCGAAGCTACTCACCATGCAATTTATACTCTTCAAATAGAAGTTAATACTAGCCGAATTGAAAACAACATCTGTATTGGAGGTCGTCATTCAGGGATAAGATGTTATAGTGGTGTTGTTGAAGGAAATACGATAAAAGACTGTTCGCGGGGATCAGGTATATATTGTTATGATGGAGTGGTAATAGGAAACTCTGTTGAGAATTGTAGTACTGGAATATCTTGTGGTAATTTTGTTGTAGCAGAAGGAAATACTGTATCAAACTGTGGTATAGGAATAACTAGTTCCTATTACTATCGGAATTCTACAATAAAACAAAATGAAATTAATAATAACTTTGTAGGGTTATTTTTTGATGGTAATTGTAATCTTACAATAGTAAATAATACATTGGATGGAAATCTTGAATCTTTAACATCTCGTTGGGATTATTTTGGTTATAAGAATTTCAATATAAGTAGAAATATCTTCAAAAATTCAAAATTTGGTAGCTCTATTCAATATGATAAATTTTCTGTTGTTGAGAACAACATGTTTATTGACGACGATTTAAGCATTAGATACTGTGCTAATTTCACTCTCAAGAGCAATCAATTTCAGAATAGTAACATTCGTTATAGATCATGTGTCAATAGTTCAATACTTGGGAATCTTATAACTAATGGTGGTATAGAGATTAACGAGGATAGCCTAGAGGTCTATTTGACTTATTCATTTGGAGATAATTTAGCCAATGGAAAAGATATTGGTTTGTTTTTGAATCAGTCATCCATCCTACTTGATGCTGAAGATTATGGACAGTTGATACTTGTAAATTGCACAGATAGTACTATTCAAAATCTAGAAATTTCAAATACTTTAAACTGTTTGTACCTTAAATTCTGTGATAATTTGATAATTCAAAATAATAATTTCAAAGATAGTTTCACTGGAATATTAAGCGAAGGTTCTGATAATTTATTGGTCAGCAGTAATATTCTAGATAATTGTGTTTATGGTATATCTTTCAATTTTGCTTTTTATTCTTATACTTATTGCTTATATAGAAATTACAAAGTCAACTCCTTGATCTTAACCGATAATTCTTTCTTCAAATGTGGTTTCAAATACTATCCATTCTATTATTACTACGTCGGTGAATATCCTGATCCAGATTTTCAGATTGTTTATGAACAAAACCCGATAACACTAGAAAATAATTTGGTAAATGGGAAGAAGTTAGGTTATTTTGCTAATTTAAATAATCTTAAAATAGATAGAGAAAAATATGGACAGATTTTTTTAGTAAATTGTAACGATGCAATTATTCGTAATCAGAATCTTTCCTACACAACAACAGGTATTGTAATGTTTAACTGTACATGGGTAACGATAGAAAAATGCGTTTGCAATTTTAACAAAGAGAATGGTATTCTATTAGATTTCTATTCGTATAATTCAACTATCCAGAAGAACGAGTGTAATAATAATGGAAAATACGGAATCCTTCTTTATGATTCAGGAAGTGCTCTAGTAAAAGAAAACCAATGTAATAATAACCTAAACGGGATAGGAGTAAATGGCTATTACAATAGATCAGGTTACAATCTAATAACATACAACTTGGTTAAAGAAAATATAGATTATGGGATAAATATCGGTTTACAAGTAGAAGTAAAATTTGGATCTTCTAATTTCAACACAATGCATCACAATACACTAATCGACAATTCAGGACCATTAGATCCTCTATTTGATCCATTTTCAGAAGGATGTCAAGCATACAGTCAAGGATCCAATAACACTTGGTTCGATGTGAAAACAAAAAAAGGAAATTTCTGGTCGAACTGGAATGGAACCGGAGAATATTTAATATATGGTAATGATGTATTTGATCCCTATCCTTTATCAAAACCTACTTGGCCTTTGAGTTCTCCTGAACTTTATGCTTTATTTTCTCTTGTTTTAGTTATTCCTTTAGGAGTTCTAGTTTACAAATTAATTTTAGGAAAAAGAGTTCTGTAATCAAAAGAATTTCTCTTTTTCTATTTTTCAACCCTAAAGATTATGACATGCTATAGAATACATCCAATAAAAATAAAAAGACTGATACAAGGTTATAGTAAAATTGCTTAATATGGAGTTTAAGTCCATATTATTATCTTACAATTTATAAGGACATCTTAAATACTGAAAAAATATAAGTCCATTTGATAAAAATTCATTGTTAATGAGGAAATGAAAATGAAAGAAAATCAAACTAATTTCCAAATAATCCCTATTGGAAGTGTAAAAAGAAAGGAAGATGGAGTATATCTTGAGCTGGATAAAAAATATGCTCCTGCAATTAAAGAACTAAATCATTTCAGTCATGTTCAAGTTCTTTGGTGGGCAGATAAACATGATAATGAAAAAAGTCGAAACATTATGCAGATCACACCTCCTTATGGTAAAAATCCTCCTGTAACTGGTGTTTTCGCAACAAGAGCTGAGTATCGACCAAATCCTATTGGTATAACAGTAGCAAAAATCGAAAAAGTAAATGTTAATGATGGAATAGTTAAAGTTCAGAATTTGGATGCATTTGATGGCACACCAATAATTGACTTAAAGGCTTATTTCCCAGTTTGTGATAGAGTAAAAGATGCAAGCATTCCTAAGTGGTTAGTAGGATGGCCTGAATGGTTCCCAGAAGAAGGTTTTGGATTATCATAGAAGATAAGAAGAAATGAATATTTGTCCAACAAAGATATAAACATGAAATACTAAGCTTCTGTTATGAGCATAAATGAGTTCATTCTAGAATTTCATGCAATTGATTCTAAAATAAATAGCGGACATTATCAGAGAGGAGATAAACCTTATCAAGAGTTTGCTTTACAAATCTTTGATCAAACTGACTGTAAATCCCTTACGATAGACGATGCAATCCAAGCTGTAGAATTAATGAATGACTTAGATGTTAAACTTCATCATGAGTTTTCTGAGTTAGGGGAAAGAGGTTGGTTGTCAACATCTTCAAGATATAAAACCATTGCAGGGATTGAACTTGTCATCTTTGTTCTTTATCCACTAGGTGTTGATGATCCAACCGCTGAACCAAAAGTTTGTGTTGTTGAAATTCCTTGATAATCTAGTTTAGGAAATATTTAAATTCCAAACATCAATGATTTCTAGTTGGAGTTGGAAATTCTTTGAGTGAAACAGAAGACATTTTTTTTAAGGAGAAAAAGAAAATTAAGGAATTGGAAAGAAAACTGGCATCAATTAAAAACAGAAATTATATTTATCTAGGTTTTGCTGCTTTATTTCTTTGCATGTGGTCTATTTTCTTAGAAAATGCTAGTTCAAGTGCTTATATTCAATTAATTCGTTGGGGTAGTATACTAGGACTTACATTTGGTTCTCTTGTAGGTAGTGGTCTATTATTGATGTTAGTCAGATTCATCAAATTTTTAGTTATTCCCGAACCAGGTGCTTCTCTTGTTTCTAAGGAGGAACGAGAAGAAGATGATTATGCAGCTAGGAAGTTAACTGCATGTTCAGATTGTATGGTCGTGTATGATGCAAGACGCTTAAATTGTCCTGAATGTGGAGAAA
>JAGLOH010000239.1 GCA_023139025.1 Candidatus Heimdallarchaeota archaeon
TTAAAACATAAGCTGACGCCATATTTTATTTCACTAATAAAGGGATTTATCGTATAGTTTAATAAATTTTCCCTAGAACTACAAACTATTGAGTGGATTTGATGACACAACGATTTGTAGCAAATTATAGCACTCCAATAGGGAATTTAGAGATAGTGAGTGACCAGAACAGCATTTTAGCATGCAATTTTCAAGAAAAAAAGGAACAATCAGACAATTTACCTCAGATTTTAAAACAAGCTTTAATCCAATTAAATGAGTATTTTACTGGAAAACGAAAAGAGTTTGATATCACTTTTTCTCCTTCAGGTACAGAATTTCAAGAAAAAGTTTGGAAAAACCTAACTAAAATTACTTTTGGAGAAACTATTTCCTACAGTGAACTTGCTTCTAGAATTGGCAACAAAAATGCCGTAAGAGCTGTTGGTAAAGCAAATGGACAAAATCCAATTAGTATTATTATACCTTGTCATAGAGTAATTGGATGTGATGGGAACTTAGTTGGTTATGGTGGAGGTATAGAAAAAAAGAAGTGGTTGTTAGATTTTGAACAAAATTAGTAATTTTTATGCATTTAACAACGTATTAACAATTTCTTTAAAATTATTGAACAGTAGTGATGAATGCCCTTCTTCTGGATAAAATTTTGAAACACAATGACGAATCTCTTTTGCTACAGCTTTACTAATACCTATAGGTGCAAGATTGTCCAGTTCTCCATGCCAAAGGAAATATTTGACTTTATCAGGAATGTTTTTCAGTTCAAATCCCCAGTGCTTTGTGTATAGTGAGACATCTTTTGTAGATCCTTTGGTTCCCTGAATGAAAGCTTCTCGCATTTGTTTCCAAATAGTATCAAACACCCCAGGATGCTCTAATCTCTTACGTTCAGGTTCAGGAGCATTTTTCAAATTAACTGCTAAGAATTTTTCTTTTGCTTTATCTTGGTTTTTTGATTTTAATGGTTTAGCAAGTGCAGCACTTATGAATATCCTTAGTAGCCAAGGTGCTGTTTTACCTAAAGTTAGCATAAAGCCTTCAGGACCTGACATGTGCTCCTTTGTGATATAATGAGGCCCCAAGCCTGACACAATTCCAACAGAATTTAGTCGATCAGGAATTTTATATGCGCAAGCATGTGCATATGGAGCACCACCTGATAAACCCAAAACAGAGAATTTCTTGATGTTTAAGAAATCTGCTAATTCAACGACATCATCTGCTATATCAAGTAAAGTTCTTCTCTTTTTAAAATCAGATAAGCCAATTCCAGGTCTATCTATTGAAATTATCTTACATCCTGGAATATTAGTAAATGATACAACTTCCAATAATTCCAATCTAGAACTGGGCCATCCATGGAAATAGAAAATTGGTTTATCTTCTGGATTTCCTCTTTCAATATAACCCAATTGTCGTCCATCAGAAAGAATTGTTGTTTTACCAAGTTTTTCTTCAACAGAAACCATAATCAAAAAGACTAACTCAATTATTTAAATCATATGCAGTCTTTCCCTAAAATTCATAAAGTTCTGTGTAGATAAGGATACTATGTCTCAAACACAAGAAATCAATGAAGTTAAGAAAGCTATCATGGATCATTATCACGAAGGACATGATAAGCATGATTACAAATATTATATAGACATTCTTCATGATGATTGGAAGTTCTTCATGTTCAATCGAGATGGAAACTTATTGATTGTTGATAAAGATCAATATTGCTCTTGGTATGATCCTAAAGACTATGATGAGAATCTTACTTGGGAAACAGAATTTTTGTATGTGGATACAACAGGAAATGTAGGTTCAGCTAAAATCAGGTTAGAATGTGAAAAAGTCAAGTATATTGATTATTTTAACTTGGTTAGATTAGAAGATAAATGGTGGATTGTTAACAAAGTTTGTCATCCTACTAGAAAGATTCAATAATTAGTTCATATTAACAAATTTATATTATTTTTCTACAATTTCTTTAAGTTTCTTAGCATTACGAATATTGTATTCAAGATCTTTAGGATTTGGAACCATACCATCCCAACCTGATTCTTTCACATATTTCTTAAAATGCTCATAGAGTTCATTAGCTTCAAATGTTGCAACTTTAGTTGGAGAATCAAAACCCGCATTATGATAGAGACGTGCTAGTTTTTTTCTGACATACCCCAATCGAGTGATATCTGAGAGTTCTACTAGTTCTAAAATAGCTTCTTCAGGTATGTTTAATTCTTCAGAAAGTTTCTTTCGTTGTTGTTTTGTTTTGCCAGCTTCAAGCATCTGTTCAACGTTTTTTATTCCAACATTGGAGAGCTTCTGAACATATTCAGCATTGACATTGTAGAACTCTTTAATTGGAAAAACTCTTCGTGATTTCTTAGTTCTTTCTTCTCTCAGCTTTGCCACAAATGATAGCATTTCGCTATCTTCGGTGAACTTGTAGTAGTTCATCAAAACATACAAAGCTCCTTTAGCAGATTTCTTTTGTTTTTTCTCTATCTCAATTACATAAGAATCAATATCATCTTTTGTCGTAGAATCAAGTTTTTTTCCTCTTTCTTTCTTTAGAAACTCAATAAATCTATTTACTGATGTAACATTTCTATCAATTACATCTGCTTTTTTACCCTTTCTTTTGAGAAATCTCCTGAATTCTTCTTCTTTCATATATCTCACATCTGATCAAATTAAACATATTCAACTCTACTTTGAGAACTTCTCTTTTCTTAATATATAAATTTGATAAGTCATCAGAAAGATAATTTTCTTCTTAATCATCAATAAATTCTGTTTTTTTCGAACTGAATTGTTAAATAGAGCATTGAACATTAGTATCTTTAGACCATCTAAGAGGTGCAAATTATATGAAAAAAGAACTTACAGTTTTTCTTGCAGGTTTAACCCTTCTAGCAATTCTTACTTCAACTCCTTTCACTACTGCTGTTTCTCCTTTTGTAGAAGTAGAAGTTGGAGATTCCTTTAAATACGTAATTTCCAAAATTTATTTCTGGTTAGAAGAGAATAATGTAGTTCAAGCTGAAGAAACAGGTGAGGGGATTGTAAACAACCAGATTACAGTTACGGTTGATGCGATTTTTGACTCAAATAATATGTATTATCTAGGTCTTCCTTATGAAACCACGGTACTTAATGTTACAGAATCTATTGGAGAGCAAGTTTTCCAAGCTCAAACTGCTCTTGACATGTGGTATTCCACTTTCATTAGCATTGAGTTTCTTTACGCTATGTTAGTTCTAGGATTTAACCCTGAAGTTCCTTCAGGCATAACTGTTAATATACCTGACACATCAAATTACAGCTTCATTATGGGCTTACCAATTTTTGCTACATCTAATACAACATTCTATGAAGAAGTAAAAACTCAAGTCAATAGTACAACTACTTTTAGCTTAGCAGTAGATGATTCAGGTAGTGAAGATCCTATTTTGAACCCTGAACTTCCAAATAAGATTGTAGAGGTCTCATACATTGACGGAATTTTCAAATTAAATGTTACAAACCGTGATTATTTTGAAGGAGTTACTTCAGCTGAGATTTCTTGGAATATTCAAGGATATTCGAAATACTATGTAGACATAGATACTAACAAGGGGTTAGTTAATAGTCTTATTTACGAAATAAGTTACAAGATAAATATGGGAGGAGTAAAAACAGCCCTCCATATGAAAATAGCCATTGAAAAATCTAGTTCAGGAAGAACTTTTACTCTAGGCCTTACATTCCTTGAACCACTACTAGCAGTATTGGGACTAACAACATTTTGGGTTATTGTTAGAAGGAAGAAGAAATAATCTTCATTCTCTTTTTTTTTCTTGTTTAAAATTGATGTTTGCAGTATTCTAAAGAGATTTAA
>JAGLOH010000024.1 GCA_023139025.1 Candidatus Heimdallarchaeota archaeon
ATTTAAGATCAAATCCATAAATTTCCCAATCTGGTCTTTCTGCTTGAATATGTTTAACTAAGTTGACGCCAAGAAAACCACTTGAACCTGTGATTAATATTCTCATCAGAAAAGTAAATGATATATCCTTTAATAATTTTATCTGACTATTTTAAAATTATATGTTTATTTATTAAAAAGACTCAAACAAATTTCCTCAAAATTCTCCAGAAACTTATCATATCGAAATTGTTCATTAAATAACTCAATTCCTTTCAAGTTTGCTGTTTTTGTAGTTTGCAGTTTCTTTAATTCGCTGATAACTTCTTCATTTGTTTTAGATAAAATTACTCCAGGCAAGGGATAATTGTGAATTACATATCTCCCCTTAGAATAAGCTTCTACTATAATTTTAGGAAAACCATCATGTTCAGTCATGCGAACAATAACGCTAATCTTTGACCAAATCTCACTGATATTGATGTATCCCAGAAAATGAAGATTGTTTTGATTAAATTTTTCCTTATAGTCTGCAGAATCAAAGTGACCAACAAAATAAAAATCAATATCTTGAACTTCTTTTGAAATTTCGATTACCCTATCAACACCGTAGAGTTTTTCTCTTCCTGCTATGAAATAAACTAAAACACCTAGTTTCTTCGGCATAGGGATATCTTCTGTTTCTATGTCTGAACCATGAAAGAGGACAGTACTTTCTATTCCTATTTTATCGAGTTCTTCCTTTATTCTAGTTGATACTGAAATATGTTTGTCAACAAATTTTGTGAACATTTTTGTTTGTAGTTTTCTTCTCCAATTCTGAACAGAAAGTACAGAATCAGACCCAACCCAGTGACATATTGTTTTTTTTCTACAAAGTTTTCCAATTACAAACCAAGGCCATGCAGATTGAAAATATGCTCCTAGAACAATATCCGAATCCTTGATCTGTCTTTTCTTGGGAAAATGGGTTGTTGGTAATAAATTAGTGTTATACCCTCTTTTTTCCAGAGCTTGATTGAGTGATTCGGTATGCGCACCAACTAAGCTAAGTTTCAAATCTTTGAGGGTTTTTGGATTAGGCATTTGATTCAACCCTATTTACAACTTTGAGATAAGTGTAAATGATTTATTAGCTTTATTAATTGTTGGTTTAGTTTAGGTTGACAGCAAAGATTATATTTTTCTTAATGAATTTGAATGTGGTAATAACAGTGAATGAGTTTGAAAATTTTAGAAAACATAGAGAAGAGATGAACAAAAAAATCTTTGCTCTACAGAATAAACAGATTAACAGATTTTACGCTTTAGATACAGGAGCATATTTAGATGGTGCTCTATCTACCAAATTTAAGGAATTATTAGGCCTTTCAACTTCATTAGTACTGAGATGCGAGGATTGTATTCGCTATCATATAATCAGATCCGTTCAAGAAGGATGCAGCGATGATGAAATAGCAGAAACATTAGCAGTATCTCTTATTGTTGGAGGATCTATAGTTATTCCTGAAATGAGAAGAGCTGTAGATGTCTTGTCTCAATTAAGAGAAAAACAAGCAAATGATGAATCTATAGAAGATTTACTCTAACATCAATTTTCACAAGGAGTAACTCTTTAGTTTAGTCACTTCAGCATTCATCAATGTTTTAGCTTCTGATAAACCTTTATTCATCTTTAGAGCATTTTTGTAACAATTTATAGCTTCTTCTCCCGTATGAAGTTTACCAAGATTTAACCAATCCTCACTGGATTGAGGTTGTTTATCATCTAGAACATACTTTAAGCACTCACAAGGTTCTCCAAACTCAACAAAAATCATCTCTTGTTCAATGAATTGAGTTGAACCAGGAGGTAAAACTGAAGTGAAAAATTCTTCTTTATACTGGGGATTTTGATGTTTTCTAGATACTAACCATATCCATCTAGGTGGATCCATATATGTTAGTAAGACATGTGTCTTATGCTCTATTTTTGTTTTGCATTTTGGACAATATGAAAAATTTACCTTACCTTCGATGACATCTTTGATGCTCTTAGGATTTTCAGATAAGTTTATCGCTTCCCCTACTCTTTTCTTTATTTTGGTCCCACAATCGTGGCACTCAATCTCTTTTAACGGCAATTTGAACCCCTTTCAACTATTTTATTATCAATAACTACATAAGTTAACATCCTTTATATAATTTGTCATTCACAGTAAGGAGAATGGAAGAAAACAAACTTGTTAAAACACTTTTACAAGCCTCCATAGTGGTTTCTTTACTAGCTTTTCTTGACTCACTCTATCTTTTGTACATGGAACTTTCAGGAAACTTTCATTGTTTAATTAATCAAGGTATTTTCCAGTGTGAAACAGTAAATACCAGTCCTTATGCAAAATTCTTGGGTGTTCATGTAAGTCTCTGGGGAGTAATTTATTATCTAATTTTCATTACACTACTATTTCTAGCATTGTTCAACAAAAATGAATATTGGTTGAGTTTCTTCCTCCCAGTTGCGAGTTTATGGGGATTAGGTTTTTCCATCTATCTGACTTCAGTAGAGATTTTTAAAATTAAATTCTTCTGTGAATTTTGTTTACTTTCTGCTATCTGCTCAGTAATCTTGATTATCTTAGTACTGATTTCAAAAAAGAAGTATTTCACTTCTTTATTTGCAAAATTAGACTTTTGGAATATGTTTAAGAGAACTACATGAAAATTCTAGTTTAGACATATATATAAGTGGCTGAACTTTAGACAAGGTAATAGGCTGTGTAGCTAGATGAAAAAAAGATTCATGATTAAATTTATTGTTTTATTTTCACTTCTAATTATTAGTATAATTTTCAATCAATCAGCTGCAATTACAAGCGAAGTCCATCCAAAAACTGAGGATAATTTTTCAAACCAAATTTCATTGCTAACAACTTCTTACCCAATTAATATTTACTCTGACGCAGATTTTATAACCTTAGGATTGCCTGGAAATGGATCTATAGATAATCCATATCGAATAGAAGATTATCTTATTCAAGATTCTGTAGGATATGGGATCTTTATCAGCAGTGTAACACAACATTTTGTTATTCAGAACTGTGTAATTAGAAACTCTCTCTTTGATGGAATTCTTATACAAAAAGCTAATAATAGCACTGGGAATGTAAGCAATAATATCTGTGAAAATAATGGGAATGCAGGTATTCTTATTCTAGAATCAGAAGGAATCACTGCAGAAAATAATTATTGTAGTGGTAATCATTATGGAATTGAAGTACGATTATCTACTGATAGTTATATATTCAATAACACCTGTGAATCTAATCGTTTAAGTGGAATGTATTTAAGACAAGCAATACAAGGTAGTATATTCGCAAATAATTCTCTCATTAACAACAACTACTTTGGAATGAACTTTTTCATAGCTAATGGTTCTTTTGTTCATAATAACACATTTGAAAATAGCGGTGTGAGAATTTATGAGGAAAGTTTAGAGTCATACTTACTTTATGATTTTCTTGGAAATATTGTAAATAACCAGAAAATAGGTTATTTCAAAAACGTTGAATCTCTTTATCTAACTGATACAGAGTACGGGCAAATATTCCTATTCAACTGTTCCAATGTTTATATTGAAAATCAGAACTTTGTTAGAACACTTTTTGGAGTTTACACATATGAAAGTTCAAATTGTACATTTCATAATAACATCTTTGATTCAAACTTAGGTCATGGAATTGATGTTTTCAATTCAGACAAAATAATAATCGATTCAAACACATTCAACAATAATTCAAACGGTTTGAACTTTTACAACTCTCCCAATATGACAATAAGCAACAATGTATTTTATAGTGATGGATTGGTCATTGAGAATGCAGATATCGAAATTCTAGCTACTTATATTGTTGAAAATAACACTGTAAATGACAAACCTTTAGGATTCTTCTTTAATAATCACAGCTTAGTTCTATCTGGAGCGGTACAATATGGAGAGATTCTAGTTATAAACTCTTCAAATATAGAAATACATAATCAAGCTATAAATGACACTCAGATAGGAATACTTTTCGCGTTTTCCAATTCCTGCAGTATCTTTAGTTCTGTACTAACAAATATGCTTACAAGTATAGGTGTTTTCGGATGCAATGATATAACAATCTCAGATAATAGAATCGAATATAATATAGATGGTATTATAGCAGTTTACGTCAGTGCTTTGGAAATTAATAATAACATCGTTTCTTATAGTTTAGATGATGGAATGGAGATTAGTTACTGTGACAATATTAGTATTGACAATAATATCTGTGAATTTAATGCCTGGGGTTTGAATTTACGATACAGTGAAAATGTGAATGTATCCAGCTCTATATTTCAGCAAAATACTTTTCTTAATCTCTTTGCATTCTATACTTCTGATATGATTATTTACAACACTACATGTGCATTCGCTGAATGGGGAATATATTTCGCATTTGTTAATGACGTCTATGTCTATGAATCAAAAATGCTGAATAATAATGTGGATGGTGTCTTCATGATCAATAGTTTAAGATTGGAATTATATTCAAACAACATTAGCTACAATTTCTTTGGAATTAAAGCTAAGATTTCTGATTATTGCACATTTACTTACAATACATTTAGAGAAAATTTAGAATATGGTATATCTCTAGATCCTCGTTGTGATCATAACTTGGTCCACCATAATTATTTCATAAATAACCAACTAAATGATGTTACAGGTATAAAATCTCAAGGTTGGGACGACGGCTACAACAACACTTGGTACGACGTTTACCTGCAGGAAGGTAATTGGTGGTCTAATATTGAAAGCTACGCTTACAGAATTGGAGGTTATGGTTATTCTGTTGATATATTTCCTTTAAATCCAAAAGAACCTGTCACACCCACACCTAAGCCTACGACAACAAAAACTGATTTTCTTTTCACAATACCAATTCTATTTACATCGAGTATTATGGTTATTTTCCGAATAAGAAAGCGATTGAAAAAATAATCAAATTCTCTTTTATTTATCTTTTTTCTCAAACACATTTAAAAAACATAGAATCATCTTTTTATTGAATGACTGCAGACAATCATGATTTTTCCGATTTAGTCCGTAAGAACAGACTTGCTGGGACAGCAAGTGAATTGTCTCCTGAAAGAGCTGCTACTCTAGGAGCGTTGTTAGGAAGTTATCTAGGGGGAGAAGAAGCAGTTGTTGTTTCTGCAAGAGATTTTCGAAAAGATACTAGAATGATTAGCAGAGCATTTAGTTCTGGCTTGATCAGTGTAGGTACAACTGTTTTTGATCTGCATGCTAGTTCTTTACCTGTCGTTCAATTTGCTCTTAGGCGTTTTAGTGCTCATGCAGGAATTCATTTAGCAGCTGCGCATAGAACTTCAAATAAGATCAACATAAGAATTTTTGATCAAACAGGTGTCGAAATTCCCTTTCCTGATATTTTTTCGAAAAACAAAGTTTCTCAAATAAAAATTCAAAGATCTCAACCTCAAAAAATAGCTGATATTTTGTCTGTAAAACAAGCTAATGATCTCTATCGAGCAGCTATCAGTTCAGCTGTAGGAACAGAAATTTTGAAGCAACAGAATTATTCAGTTGTTGTAGATTGTGCCTTTGGACCAATGGCAGAGGTTTTTCCGAATATCTTAGCTGAGCAAGGATGCAATGTACTTACATTAAATGCTTTCAAACCAGAAGGAATACCTGAATCCTTACCTAGTCCAATTTCACTATCAATTTTATCTAGGACAATGGTTGCAGCAAATGGTGATTTAGGGATAGCATTTGATCCTAGCGGTTCAAGAGCTCTTTACCTAGATGAACATGGTAGAATGATAGATCCTTGTATAATTGTAACAATTCTTCTCCAGAACAAGATGATTGGAAGAAAGAAAGGGAAAGTTGTTCTATCTCATACATTATGGCCTCTTGAATCATGGCTCAAAGATAATGGGATAGAGGTCATCTTTTCGAATGATTTTCCTGGAGAGCTTGCCAAAACAATACAGTTTCACCGAGCAATGTTTGGTGCTAATGAACAAGGTAATTACATTCACCCAACCATTTCTAATGAATCTGAACCCTTTATGTCAACTCTCTTACTTTTATCATCTTTTGCTAGAGATGAGAAACACAAGTATATTTCCACCTTTGCAGAAGAACGAGATATATGCGATAAAGCGATATTCGAAGAGAAATTGTATTCACTTGTCTCGAACCCAGAATTGTTCTTAAAAAAGATTTATGAGGAAGATAGTTTAAACATGAGAATAAATACGTTGAACGGTGTTAAGATCATTCATGGTGACAGACAATGGAGCCATATCTTCAGCACTATTATTCCGAGTAGAATCACAATAAAAGTCTGTGCTGAGAATAGCGAAGATAGAGAAAGAATGATGAATGAAACCTATCAAATGGTCGAAACACTTGATGGTGAGCTATCTTGAAAAAAGTGATTAAGAAGTTAAAGAAAGAGGAAGAGAAGATTAATGTGTGTTTAAAGTGTAGCAGACCCATAGCTAAAAGAGAAAAGTTCTGTATGAGTTGTGGAATTATACTCAACATTCGACAACATTATCCGCATAATCTCTTGTGAGTCCTTCAAAAATTACCTTTATTCAACAAAATTAAAGAATGAGTATTTTTAGTAATTCATAATGACCAAAGGATATCTCAATTTTGTTCTGCATGGGCACTTACCTTTTGTCTTAGAACAAGGTGTATGGCCCCATGGTGAAGTGTGGTTATATGAAGCAGCAGCTGAAACTTATACACCTACACTTTCTATGTTAACAAATCTAAGTGAAAATGAAGGTTTCTCAAATCTGTTGACTATTGGTTTAACTCCTGTTTTAACGGAACAATTGGCTCATCCTAGATTCAAAGCAGGTTTTGAGAATTATCTAGATGACAGGATTAACGCTAGTTATAAAGATAAAGATCATTTTAATTGGATAGGTGAAAGTGATTTAGCACATCTTGCAGAAAGATGGGCAAACTACTACTCATCTGTGAGAAAGCAATTCGTTAAAAGATTCAATCGAAACCTAACTGATGGTTATAGAGATCTTCAAGATAAAGGAGTGATTGAGATCATCACTAGTGGTCTAACTCATGGATATCTTCCGCTTCTTGGAAAAGAAGAAACAGTTAATGCTCAAATCAAAGCAGGGCAAAGTATTTACAAACATCGATTTGGTGGTAATGATTCTCAAGGTTTTTGGCTTCCTGAATTAGCTTATAGACCTGGTTATAAATGGAAAAATCCTGTTACTGGAGAAGTCATAGATCGTAAGGGTGTAGACTATTATCTTCAGAAAAACAATGTCAAATACTTCTTCGTTGATACACCTCTGCTGAAAGGTGGAAAGGGAATAGGAGCTTATCTTGATAGATTTGATGCATTGAAATTCCTTTGGAAGCAATTTGAAAAAGAAAAACCAGAAATTAAAGGATATGATTTAACACCTTATAGACCGTATATTGTAGAAGATTCTAAAGAATATGATACTAAAATCAATTTCTTTACAAGAGATAGTAAGACAGGAGTAATGGTTTGGTCAGGAGATATTGGTTTCCCAGGTGATGAATATTACTTAGAATTTCACAAAAAGCATTTTCCAAGTGGAAACAGATATTGGCGAACCACTGGAAAAGACGTAGATTTAGGAAATAAAGAAATTTATAATGACTTGAAAACAGTTGAGAGATTAGATGAAAATTCCGAACATTATTTCAAAATAACTAAAGAAACTCTTCTAGAAAATTACAATAACACATCAGAACCAGGAATTCTTGTCAGCCCTTATGATTTCGAGCTATTCGGGCACTGGTGGATGGAAGGGATTGGCTTTCTAGAGAGAGTACTCAAGCATGTTTACAACGATGATGAAATAGAAACTACAACTAGTAAGAATTATCTAAAATTGTATCCACCTGATGAAGAAACCTTTGTCTCTCTTCCTGAAGGATCATGGGGAGAAGGTAATTTCCATTGGATATGGTTGAATGATAACACTAAGTGGTGCTGGAAATATATTTACGAAATTGAAGATCTTTATCTGGAAGCAATTCAGGAATTCAAAAACACTAACTACCCCCTATTTGATGTTGCTAAAAGGCTGATTAACCAATTGGGTAGAGAGTTATTCTTGCTATCCTCTTCAGACTGGGAGTTTCTTATATCGACTTGGGCAGCTCGTGACTACGCAGAACACAGAATTACTACACATTATGAGAATTTCAAAAAACTGCTTAAACTGTTTGAGAAATGTAAGACTGATAATTTATCTACTACTGAATATCAATTGCTAGAAAAAATAGAAAAAGAAAATAGTATTGCTTGGGAACAGGATGTTTACAAGTGGTTTGAGTTACCTTAACTGTTTCTTTTTTCTTTTTTCTGGTTAATGCTTTTTGAAGACTTTTTGCCGCGTTTGTGCTTAAGTTCTGCACAATGTTTATTAGTAAAAAAAGGGAAGCTTACCTAGTATACTTTGGTGATATGAATGAGATTCAACAAAAATATACTCCAAAAATCATATCTGATTTTTGTACTCATACTTTTTAATTTTCTTATTTTTCCGATAGGATTAAACCTCACTCAAGGAGATTCTGTTTCACATATTGATTTTGAATATGAATCGAAAGGAGTTTTTGTTTCAGGTGATTATGCATATATTGTAAGCAGCATGACAGATGAAGGAAAAGGTTACTTACATATTGTAAATATAACCGATCCTACAAATCCAAGTGTTTTCAATAAATATAATTTTCAGGATAGTGAATTTCTCGATGTTGAAGTAATCGGGGATTATGCTTATGTAGCTAAAGGTAATTGGGATGTAGGATCTTATATTGGTGGTTTAGTCATTTTTGATATTAGCAATGCATCGAATATAGAATTAAAGAGTTCTGTTAATTTTGGTAGATGTGTCTTGGAGCTTGATGTTCAAGGAGATTTCGCATATTGTATTGATAAGGGTGCTTTAAATATTGTAAATATCTCTAATCCTATTTCTCCAGCACTTATCCCTACTTCATACTCTACAAGTCATGGTGTTGGAATTTGTGTTGAAGGAAACTATGCTTATATTGTTGAATACTATTATGGACTAAGAATTGTTGATATTACTGATCCTTATTCCCCCTTAGAAGTTGGTTCTTATGAAACTCCTGGTCGCTCTCGAGGTATTTGCATTGAAGGAGATTTAGCATTTATTGCTGATGCTGGAACAGGTATAGTAATACTAGATATTAGTAACAAAGCAAACCCTTCAAAAGTAAGTATATGTGACACTCCAGGTGCAGCAAAAGAGGTTATTGTTAATGAAAATTATGTCTATGTTGCAGATTGGGAAGCAGGACTCCAGATTATAGATTTAGAAGTTTTAAGAAGACCTAAGATTATCTATAGTCTAGAAACAGAGGACCTTGTTTTTGATTTAGATGTATCTGGTGAATATATTTATCTAGCTGAAAATGAAATTAATCTCAGAATTGTAAATGCGAGCTTAGTACCTACATCAACCAATTTTGAAATATTAACAATAGCATTAACATTTCTTTTAATTCCTGTATTAACAGTTATCACTAGAAAAAGAAAGATAGAAAACAAGATTTAATAGTATTTTCTTTTTTTTCTTTTTTGATTAAATTTTACTTTTCTTTTTTCTTGCTTTTAGCTTTTTGATTGATCTCTTGCCAAATTTCAATTTTTCTCATTTGAGAGGGGAGTTTGTTTTTTTGATTCAAATATGAATAAAGTTCCCAGAACTATCAATAGTGGTGATTCTACATAATTTATGGTAATTTCAAAAATGTAAACAGGTAGAGGATATAAATTTACTATCATTAGTGCGAACAAAATAACCTTGAAAATGGCAAAGAAACCATAGATTAGAGGGAAATAGAGTGATAGTTTATCTAGTAAATTCTCTGCTTTCTTAGTCTCTTTCATCACTTGATAATGAGAAAAGAAAGCAACCATCTGAAACAGAGCTAGAAGTATCACAAACGGAAGAATTACATAAGTATTGATTTGATACAAAATAGCGTCGGTTGTAAATATTCTTGATATTGCAAAGAATACTCCCCAGGAGATTATTAAAATATAGGTTCTTTTGATTATCTTTTCTAAACCTGAAGTTGTGCTAGCTAATTCCTTTACAGAGATGGCTAACTGAACTGCAGCAAAGAGTATAAGGATGGAACCTATATATGCAGATATATCACCAAATATGAAAAAACTAGGACTATCAAAAAGGAAAAATGCTGCACCTAGAATAAATAATATTCCAGAATTCCTGTGAAAATATTCTCGGTTCTTCTTAATTGGTGATGCATCTTGACTAATTATCCCTTTTTTAACGAAATAGCTCTTTAAGTTATTCTTAATTCGATACCCTACTATTGTGCCTAGTAGAGTTCCAAGTGCAGTTAATAGAGCAACTCCCCCCAAAACCATTAGAAGTAAGGAAGGGTCATATTTTACACTATCCCACAATAAGTTTGTAAAGAAAAATCTAGCTGCAATAATAGCAAATACAAGTATAAGTATTATATTGCTAAATCCAATTAAAATCCAATCTCTTTTAAAAATAAAAATTCCACAGATGAAACCCCCAATTAAAGATCCTGCAATCCCTCCCCATACTGGAGTATAAATACTAGTATAATTGATGCTAGAAATGTAAAATGCTATAAAAGCAAAAAAACTACCTGAAACGAGAGCAAGAGAATTGGATTTTATTCTTCTTGAAACCATGTTTAAACACCTTTAACATCTTAAGGTGTATTGAGTCTTTTTAAACTATCATGTTGAAGAAAGCTTTTCCTTTTCTTACTCTTTTTCAGAGTATCGCTTGGGAACTAGATGTTTAAAAGTGGTTTGAGTTCACTTAGAGTGTTTTTTTTATTTTTCTTATTTTAGCTTTCAAATATACTTTTTGCCATTGTTTAGCTGCATTATTCCAAGAAAAATCTTTGTTCATAATATGCTTTTGGAGTTTTGTAAACTTTCCTTTGTCTTGTTTATAGAGATTTACTCCCCTTTCTATAGCTTCAAACATTCGATCAGCATTAATTCTTTCAAACACGAAACCTGAACCTTCACCAGTTTCTTCGTTGTAATCTTGAACTGTATCTGACAAACCACCAGTTTTCCTAACTATTGGAACTGATCCATAGAGCATGGAGTACAATTGATTCAATCCACATGGTTCATATCTACTCGGCATAAGAAAGAAATCTGAACCAGCTTCTATTTGATGAGCTAATCTGTTATCAAATTCGATGTTAATAGAGCAATCTTGAGGGTATTTCTTTTCTTTAGCTTTGAAGCTCTTTTCTAGTTTTGGATCTCCTGTTCCCAGTAGAACAAACTGAACACCAAGATTCATAATTTTATTGAATTTCTTTAAGATTAAATCCAAACCCTTCTGAGTTGCTAATCTAGTAATTATACCTACTAGAGGTTTATCTGAAACATCAAGATTGAGTTTATCCTGAAGATAATTCTTACACTCTTCCTTACCTTTAAGATTCCTAGAATCATAGTTTTTCGGAATTAATTCATCTGTTTTTGGATTCCACACAGTAAGATCAATTCCATGAACAATCCCATAAAGGTCATCTTTTCTTGTTTCAATTATCTTTTCCAACCCATATCCAAATTGCTTTGTTTGAATTTCTTCAGCATATTTTGAACTTACAGTGGTAAGAACATCAGTATACACTATTCCAGCTTTCATGAAATTTATAAGACCATGAAAACCTAAAAGATCGTCATTCAGATAGATCTCAGGGATGTTCGCATCTTCTATTGTCTCTAAACCATATACTCCTTGATAACCAATATTATGGATAGTAAAAACAGATTTGGAGGTTTTGAATAAATTATGTTCTCCGTACTCAGTCTTCAAGAAGAAAGGTAGTAACCCGGAATGCCAGTCATTTACATGAAATATATCAATAGGTGCTTCTAGTTGCTCTAAAGCTATAAAAATTGATTTTATAAAACTGATGAATCTAATGGGACTGTCTGGATAATCCTCACCATCCTCACCAACATAAATGCCATCGCGATAAAGATAAGTGTTTTTTATGAAATAGACAGGGATTTCACTATCGGGATGAGTAGTTTCATATAAATCGAAAACAACTTCTACTTTATCACCAACAGGTGCTAGAAGATCTTTCTTAACTAGTTTGATATTATGCTTTTCAACATCTATACTTTTGTACAAAGGTGTGAATATGCTAACATTATGTCCAAGTTGTTCCATTGCTTTTGGTATAGCAGATGAAACATCTCCTAATCCACCTGTTTTTGAATAAGGTACAACTTCAGCAGAAACAAATACTATCTTCATTTTTATTCCTCTATTTTTGATACAATATCTACTATTCTTTTGATTATGTCATTTGATAGGTTAAAAATTATTTGTTGCGAATCCTCTGATAAATCCTCAATCATTTTACCTAAAGTATTTCGTTGATATTTGAGACCAGTATGAATTAAATCTGGTCCCCAGCTATATCTAGAGGCCCACCAAAACTGGCATGAATACTGCGCAGCATGATAGTCATCTAGCCAATCACCATTTGCCAGATATTGCTTTATTTGATCCAGTAATCTCAGATGAGTATGTTGCAGCTGATGGACAGGGTTTGCTGGATGGTCCCAAAGTGGGTAGGGGATATTATCCTCCAAATCCTCTTCAGAAGTTGACCATGAAGAAGGTGTAATTTCTGTAATTACACGAGTTATAGGATAGTTTGCAGCACATTTGGATAATGTGATTGTATCTAACATAGCTGCTAACTCAAAGAAAAAATCATAGTATTCATCATGGTGTTCACCAAACGTTTCTAAGTCCATAGCTAAAACTATTGGATAATCCCTCATTTTATATTTTATTTGAAGTTCTCTTAATCCCAAAGTAACATCCCTTTTGAAATGATCAAAGGAAATTTTGTTACTAATTTCTTTATCTCTCTTGATTGTTAAAATGGATTTTCCATTTTCTAAGACATAATTCCCTCCAATTAATTGGTAATAACTATTTTCTGGAACTACAATAATTTCATAATTCTTCTCTATAATTTGTGGAATGATATCTTCAGATACAGCTAATTCAGGAGGAAAGAAAACTCTTGTATTCAAACCTAAGATATTTTGAATAATATCTTTCTGCTTCCCAATTTGATATTTTTGATTATCAATAGAAGTCAAAGGTAAAATTGGATGATAGAAAGCTGAACCCATTAGTTCTATTTGATTAGCTAATATAGCTTTTTCAATCAACAATAAAACATCTGGATAATCTACAGCTAATTTTTCCAACAAACATCCAGAAATATTTAGTGTAATTTTAGTGTTCTTATTTTTTAGCAGATTCTCGAAGAAAGGAATATAACAATTATTTATGATTCTATCTAGAATCTCTCTTTTTTGCGTTATTGGTTGGTAAGCATGTAAAATAAAAACTGCTGTTACAGACTCTTTATTTGCCATGGTTGTTACCCCAATATTGGGCTTATTTGATTTCTTTTAAGCTTTCCTTCATTATAGCAGCTACATCTTCTGGAAACATTGTTGCTATTCTGTAAGTTTCCATAATTTCTGCTCCACCAATTCTTTGTATAGGAATAATATCTATGA
>JAGLOH010000240.1 GCA_023139025.1 Candidatus Heimdallarchaeota archaeon
TGTCCCTCCAATTAGTTTTTGTAAGGATTTCTTATTTAATCTGCCAAAAAGATCCCAAATAGCATCTTCAACGCATGCTTTTGCCATTTGATTGCCTTTTATACTTTTACAGATATCCTTGAACTCATTAGGATGAAGTAGTTCCTTTTCTTTAATCCAAGGTATAATGAATTCTGAAATTATGTTGGTGCAAGAACTAATGGTTTCTCCAGAGTACCAAGGACCGTTCTCTGATACACACTCTCCCCAACCTTTTTCTCCTTCAGACTCTAAACAGACAAGTAGCATTTCACGTTCTTTTGTTTCTCCAAAACTTGTTCTGAATGGATGTCGTAAGTTCATTCTTATTAGGTAAAGACCAGCTTTTTCTATTTTCATATTAACAACCTAGCTATGAAATTCATTTATAGTTTCTCTATAAAATATTATCTCTTCACTTTTTAAGGATATGAAAGCATCTCATTGATTTATTTTCTTTCATTATTACAAAATCAATTATTTTATAGCCTTTACTGAAATAATTTTTAAAACTGTCTCTAGTTTTGTTTCTCCATTCTATCGCAAGAGTTTTATTTTTAGCTAAATAATCAATAATGTTACTTGGGATTTCGATAGCTAAAAGGGAATTTGGGTTTGTTAAATTCATTTCAGTAATTTCTAGAAATATTCCTTTTCTTCTTGTTTTTAAAACTGAATGATTCTCATTTGTTACAATTTCGGTGAAATCTCGTTGTTTGTGAGCTAGATATTCTTTGACATGGTCAGAATTAAGATACCAATTACAATATAATCGATCTGTCTCCAGTCCTATATTGAGTGCATCTTTCATCTCTCCCCAGTAATTTACATTATATGTTGCACAAGTAGCACCAAGCTTATGTAAATTTAAATAACAATTTTTTGACTGCAATGGATCAAAGGTCCAGTTGATAAGCTTATATCCATTTTTCAAAGCCCAATTTCTTTGTTCTAATTTGAGCTGAAGTCCAACCCCTTGATTTTGATATTTTTCTCTAACAGCATTGTGATGGGAATAAATAAAAACACCATATGGGTCCTTATTTCCTATCCAACCCCATGTATAACCAAGAAGTTCTTCTTTTAGGTATGCACCAATAACTACACCTCCACTCTTCAGAGTTGCGTAAATTAGTCTCTTTGGGACTAGCTCAACATCTGGCATTTTCCAAGCATCGCGTTGAATATCTTCTAAATCAGGATATTCGACGAAATTTAATAGTTCCCTATATTGAATCGCTTCTTTCATTTCTTACTACCTATTTCTTGTCAAAGGACAGTGATTGAACCGTTGGATTAGAAAGAGATTCGAATAAGATTATTGCAAAAGCATTGCCTAGATTACTTGGAGTTAATCTTTCTCCTTTGGTTAATCTACGTATTTTGAATTTCAATTGTTGAATGATTGTATCCTTATTTTCTTCAATATACACATGAGGATCAGATACAAATTTCGCATATTGACGAATGTCTATAATTGGTAAAGCCATTTGAGGATATTCTTCGAAAATACTGAACCACGTTTCAAGTAAATACTGCATATATCTCTGTTGATCTGCTATATCTTGAACTCCAAATTCTTCAATTGCTAATCTCTTCAGAACTCTTTCGATGTTTTTCTCGAGATTTTGACGCTTTATTTCTGTCAATTCTCTCTGAAGTTTTAAAGTTTCAAATAGTGTTTGTTCAATAGCTGCTAGTATCTGTTCAATTCTTCCTTGGTCAATTTTTATTTGATCAAGTTTTTGATACTCTTTTTTTACAATTGCATATTTCTCTTCAAGTTCTCTTTTTCTCTTTATTATCAGTTTTTCAAAAGTATCCTTCAAATCTTGATAATATGGTTTAATCAGATTCATCTGAATTAAATCAAAGAGAACCTCTTCTTTATCACCTATAGGATAGTTTGTAAGAATCTTTTGATAGATCTTTCCTGTGGTTTTGGGTATTCTCTCAAAATCTTCTTCTTGAATTATTTTCTCTAAAGCATGAGCAAATATTGACGCGATAAAGCGCAAATCAATTGAAAATTCCCCTACTTCAAAATATAGATATGCCTCAGTAAGAGCATCCACAAAGTTACGTAAAACCAGAATAGATTGAACTATATTATCTTCAATATTCAAACTACTCAATTCAATAAAATGATGAATTATGTGTTTAGAGGAGTTCATCACAGCTTTAATACAATTTACAAAGGACGCCAATAGACCCACAAATTCATCATCAGTGCAACTCATTTTTTTATCAGTTGCTTCAAGTAGAGCTGAAATATCTTCAGCATAAGCCAGAGGTTCATATTTCTTGATCAAATCATCAGTAATAATGATTCCATAAATTGCCAGAGCCATATCTTTTTTCTGTGGAGATAAGAAACCAATTTCGGTTTTTAGTTCTTTTCTAAGTTCATTTAGAAACGTAGGTTGTGTTAAGATGAAATGGCGCATTTTTGATTCTAAATTTGAATAAAGAGTGCTGAAATCATTTACTATCTCAACAACATCTTTTGAAATATATCTTAGCTCTTCTGAATTGAAAATGTCTCCACTCAATTAAACCACACCTCCGAAAATGGAAAAAATCCTCTCGAGATTTTCGATAGTTTTTAATTCTCGAACTTTAACATAAGGAGTTACTTTCCAGCCCCTTAGTTCTGTTTTTTGAATTATCTTATTTGGATTAAAATCCCCTGAAATACCATTCTTTACATCTCTCAGAATAACTGGGAGTGATACTGCTGATATAAGATTTGAGGATTTATATCGAGTGTCTGTTATGCATGCAAATATTGTTATTTCATTTTCTGATTTGCATTCAAATTCAAAGAAAACTCTGACTATATCATTAGTATCCTTTATCCTATAATGTGCAATTGAAGGAATTGATATTTTTTTATTAAGCTTAAGTTCAGAAAGTTGATTTAAAAGAAGGATAATTCTTCTTGGTACAAATGAGTTCTGGATAAATTCAAATATTTTTTGGGGTGAAACTTCATCTTTTGATATTACAATTTGATCAAGTTTTTCTGGATAAACGAAAGAAACATTTTCTATTTTGAGCAAAGGTGGTGCTAGAACTATCTCTCCACCACAATCACACATTGTGAGAGTTTCTTCTCTATTATCAGAATTTATCCTACCACATTTTCCGTTACATTGTTCTAAATCTCTCTGAATAAATGTGTTCATAAACAAAGCAGAAGTTATAACAGGAGTTATGCTAGATTGTTCTATTCCCCCTCTAAGACTTGCTTCTTGACATATTTGCCAATGATAAAACCTTCCTAACATTTCAAGGTTTTTTTCTATTTCATCTAAAGAACTATTTTGAGTTAGAATACCCTCCTCAATTTGATGTTCAATTCTCTTAACAACTCCCTGTAAAGCTTCAAGAATTCGATTGGTTTCAATTGATGCATTTGTCAAATTAATGTCATTGAAGTATGAGAAAAACAAATTAAAGAAGAAGATATCATCTTTGTTTTTTAGCAATGTTATTCCCGATTCTTGACCTTTTAAATTGTCAATGGGTAAAGAATTGAGTTTTAAACCTTCAAGAATGATATTCTTTTCATAAAAACAATCAGAAAAATTAACGTCTTTGAAAAGCGTAGCTAGTTGTTTTTTGATACTTACAGAAGAAGTAGACTCATCTGATTCCAATGCTTCAAAAAAGTGAATAGGTAATTCCAACTCCTTATCCAAGATTTCACAAGCAAGAATATTGTAAATATCTCTCGTATCTTCCATGCAGAATTCTCCTTATTTTTTTCAAGTGCTAGATTTTTTCTTACTTAATCAAAGTATAGCCTACATTCAGCTGAAGAGTTTTTCAACTTTTACATAAT
>JAGLOH010000241.1 GCA_023139025.1 Candidatus Heimdallarchaeota archaeon
GCAAAAGATATGATTATTGTATCTGGTTACAAAGTTTGGCCTAGTGATGTTGAAGAAGTTCTTTATGCTCATCCCGATATTAATATGGTTGGCGTCGTTCAAGTTAAAGAAGGAAATTCTGAGAAAGTTAAAGCTTTTCTAGTTACTGAACCAGGATCTAAAGAATTATCTCGTGATGAAATCAAAGCTTACTGCAAGGATAAACTAGCTCCTTACAAAATACCAACAATCATTGAGTACAAGGAAGAATTACCAAGAACTGCTGTAGGTAAAGTCTCCCGAAAAGATTTACGTCAAAGTGATGTAGCTGCTAGAAGTACAATTAAAGCTCCTGATATTAAACAAGAAGTCATTAAGAAATAGTTGAGTTTATTTAAGAATCCAATATCTCTTCTATCCTCTTTCTATCTTTTTCTTCTAAAAGATCAAGTCCCTTGATATTTTTCTTCTCAAATCTTTGAAGGAATATGCATTTCTCATGATGCCAACGATAATTTAAGTGATCCTCAAAATAATGTGGTTCGCCAATTCTTACTGTATCTTTCTCAATATTTAAACCACACTTTCTGCATTTAGCACGACTACTTTTCGCATATTCAATTTTCCATTTCTCATCTCGATCATACATAGTAAGTTTAAAGTCTTGATTTTCCATGATAGAATTAATAACTTCATAGGGATTCCCTCCTTCTAACGCAGTTTTGTCTATCTTCAAGTGGAATGTATCGCGATTAGACAGAATGAAAGCCAGTTGTGCGGGTTTATCAATAATAAGCTTTTTCTCCACCATGATTTTAGGAGGTAATTTTTCGAAATCAATAATATATTTTGCACAAGCTTTTGACATTAGTTTACTTAGTTCTCTTTTATTCATTGTTTGAAGCTTATTGCCATCAATTATTCCATAAGTGGTCTGAATGACGGTTCTATCTATGTCATCAATGTATTCACGTTCTTTGAAAACAACAAAGGATTTATCTGGAACTTCATCTGTAATTTCTACAATTTGAAATGAATCAGGATCAATAAAATGACCCCATTCATTATCGGAATCAAGATTAATCTTCATCTTCTATCATCTACTAGCTATAACTAGCATATTATTTAATTTTTCTACAAACTAAGAAGCATAAAAATCCTACATAGATCTTTTTAGTGAAAATGAGTATTAACCACCAGGAGTTCCATGTGAAAAGGCATCATTCCACATATGATCCCAGATGTCTTCTTCAATGAGTGTTTCTTTTTCAACTATAGTTTTATAGATCCATTTCATTAATTCATGATGTCTAAGCTCATCCTCGTAAATTGCTTTTATTACAATCTTTTCTTTATTATCAATACAGCATAAACCGTCTAAATATTCTTTATATTTCTTTATTGCTAGAGCTTCAAGTTCCATATGTTCGTGTATTGCCTGAGCAATCTCCTCAGACACCTTCTCATCAATTGCTGGACTTGGTCCAGTTAATCTATCGAGCAGTGCTTGCAACATGGTTTCGTGTTTTTGGGAATCTAAAGCTACAGCAAGAATCATCTCCCTAATTAATGGATTTTTAAGACCTTTTACAGCTTTTTGAGCAGCTGCAATGATTTTCTTTTCAACTTCAATTTGATCTTTAAAAAACTCAATTCTTTCTTTTTCACTCATTAATTACACCAGTAGTATGGATAAACTTGGAATTTCCTTAACTTTACATTATATAAATATTCACAAGAACCATTAAAAAGGTACGAATAGCAGCTTATTTTTTGAATGTTCAGATTGAACTGCCAATTTTTTGATCAACAATTCATCTAGTGAATTTCATTGGAATAAGTGATTCTTATTCAGTAAACATTAAATACTCTCTTTGCATTCATTCTGTTTGGAGAGAGTCCACATGTTAAATAAAATCATAATAAAAGAAACTTCAGCTAATCAACAGAAATATGCTGGGCTTATGTTCATTTTAGCAGCTCTGTTTCTGCTCATTGGTTCCTTTATGTTCTCTGTAGCTGCATACCTAGCTCTATTGATCATAGGTTTAGTCTTGATTCTATTTGCTATAGGTTTTATAGTGTTTTTCTTAGCAAACGTATTAGAATTAAAGCCAGATGCTAGTACTCCAATCAATATCGCACGATTTGGATTTATCGTCTACCTTCTAATTCTTTTTGTAGCAAATATTGGATTTCTATATATTCCTACAGGTGTTTTTACGATAGTAACAGCTGTTATACAAATTGTGACACAGTTAGCTGCTTTTATTGCACTAAATGTAGCATTCAAAAGATTTAGTGAATTACTAACACCAGCAGATAAGATAGATTCACCAGTCTTTGTAATCTATGGCTGTTTTGGCTTATTTGAATTTATAGTAGCTTTGATAATTGGTTTTTCAGGAAGTTTTGGATTAATATACGCATTTTTATGGATAAATATTACACTTTCATTCATTCTGATGCTTGCATTGGGTATAGTCTTAATATTAAATTCAAATAAATTACTAAAATATATTGAGGGAGCAACAATAGCTCCAACTACTGTACCTTCAGATACACCTAGAGCTAAAAATTATACTGGAACTGAAGAACTAAAAGAAGAAATATTTTGTCCAAATTGTGGAAGCAAATTAGGTGAAGATAGTAAATTTTGTCCAGAATGCGGTGCTACTTTACAGTAGTTATTTCTTCATTTTTTTTCTATATTTTTCTTTTCTTTCGATTTTATTGCAAATTTTTAATCAGTACATTTCTTCTTCTTGTATGAGTTTAGCTGTAGATGTTCTGCTCATATTGGTTCCTTTTGTTATAGGAATTATTTTACTAGTCTTCTTCAAATTCAAAGCAGATACAGTTGGAACGATTCTTATTATTTTAATGCTCATTATAGGTATATACTATTTTTTTACTTATTGGAAAGTTGCCCTTCTAGCATCTCTTGCAGGAATTATCAAATCATTTCCTATATCGTTAATGGTTCTAACTTCAATTTTAATGATTACCTACCAACAAAAAACGGGTGCACTAGATAAGATAGTTGTATCATTTAAGAAAATAGGTGGTGGAAATAAAGCTTTTCAAATAATGATGATAAATCTTGCAATAGGATGTTTTCTAGTTTCAATTGGAGCAACACCCGTTACTATGCTACCTCCAGTATTAATGGCAATGGGATATTCAGCATTCGCTTCTGTTGCCCTTTCAGCAATAGGGTATGATCCTCTTACAACTTATGCTCTTCTAGCGGTTCCAGCAGAATTTTTTGCATTCTTTATGAAAGACTCTCTACTTATCTCTCAAATTGACCAGCTTTCTCTACTTGCCAATCATATAATTGAACCTGAACTAGTAGCATCAGGAATTGCGTTTTCATTCTTTATGCCTTTAGTAACAATAGGAATAGCTCTGGGAATGTTATGGCTAGGAGGTGGAAGAAAATTATTATTCAGCAAGGATGGAATAATTTTTGGTTTAACAGCTGGAATAACAGCTGGCGGAACAGCTATTTTAGCTAACCTACTTGAAATGGTAAAATTAACTGGAGTAATAGCTGGTTTAGCAACAGCTCTTGCCTTGATATTTGTAGCAATTATAGCAACCATTGGAATCCTGCTTTACTTCCATAAGGGTAAAGAAGAAAGTTAACTCCCTACGATTAACTGATGCAATAACTTAATTAGATAAAGCAGTAACAGAACAACTCCTACACTTGAAAGAATATAACCTAAAATAATAGCGGTACCTAAAGCCCCTCCTCCAATAATATCAATAATTTTATGAATCAATTTTACTTCAGAAGTTTCTTCCATCATGCTCTAAAAGAAATCGTGTATTTTAAACTTTTCTCAGAATCAATCATTTATTCTTTCGAGAAAAC
>JAGLOH010000242.1 GCA_023139025.1 Candidatus Heimdallarchaeota archaeon
TTTCTAACCAAGCTTGAATAGTAGTATTTTGAAGATCCTCAAGAGTTATTTCATCAGGTTGTTTTCCACTTGCTGCAGTGATCTCAAGTAAAACAGCCATAAATCCAGAGTTAGATTCTTGAGCGGAAGTGTGAGCCAATTTCAATTCAGTATCTGCTAAGTCATAAAGATCAGCCCAAGAAGTAAAATTATTTTCTTCTTTAAAACTTTGCCAGGTGCCTATTATAATTGGAGAAGCTACAAGAGATTTAACCTGACTAAAATCCAAGATTTCAGTTCCGAATTTTCTTTTCCACGCCCAATCAAGTAACGGTACCCAAACCGTTGCGGCAGGACTCCAAATCGTAGGTTTACTTTCTCCTGCCAAAATGCCAAGCATAGAAGTTCGAGTGCCTTGAATTTCAAACTGTAACCTTACAGTTAATCCAGGATTCCTTTGGGCAAACCAATCAGGAAAATCTGGGGCAATGGAATTGATCCATCCTTTTTTCTCACTGGTATAGAGAACACTAAGAATTATATCATCCTTACTCCCTCCAAATTGAACCTGTCTAACTATATCAAGAGCGATAATTGAGAGAATGAGAATTATGACGAAAACTACTGTAGGAACCTTCCGTTTAGCCAAGCTGAATCCTCATCACATTTTTTTGTTTTTTCCGAGATAGGATAGATACACTCCTTAATAAAATTACTTGAGGTAAGAAGTAAGAAAGTCCATTGAAATTGTGAATAGAAAAAGGCTTAGTTTAGCTTAAGCTACGCATCATATTTGTTACTCCCGCAGAGATAAACATTAGAGCTTGAAATGTCTTATAAGCCTCCACCATATTGCTTGATGTAAATTCCACTGTCAATGCATCCAACCTTGTTATAAAGGGTAAGTATGTTATGGCATCTGTTTGTTGAGTGTCTCGTAATGTTAATTTAACCTTGATGGGTTTGGTTGTAACTAATGGTTTAACTTTGTTCTCATTCATATTAATCACGGCTTTGTTAACGGTTGAACGAAGATCCTTTTCAATCACTTTCATACTAGGACTCTTTGCTGAGAGTCTGCTAATAGATTCTTTTAATGCAACTGATTCTACCCATGGAGTGAGTGTTTTAACATCATCTTCAATTAGCTGTTTATCTCCAGCCATGAAAATAGTAGGTATTCCTAAGTCACCGACTGTATAAGAATTCAACAAATATTCACTAACTTCTACTCCATTAATTTCTAGCTTGTGAACACTTCCACCACTATATGTATGGTCAAAAGTTGAATTTACTGTTCCAAATTTTGAATGATATCCTAAGAACAGAGCTACATCACATCCTTCAGAGCCAGCAACCATACTAGTTGGTCTTAAACTACCTCGAACAATTTCAACATATTCAGGTAAATCATCAATTAACAAATTAACCATTGGACCATGACTATCTGCAATAATAATTTTCTCAAAACCATTTTTATGAAGTTCTTCAGCAACTATCAAGGTAATCTCAGTTGCTATCTTTCGTGCTTCTTCATACAAAGATCCTTTGATATTCAACTGACCTAGAATAACCACATAGGGCATTCCTTCTAAATCGACAAATATGAACGCTTTCATTTTAGTTCAAATAACAAGAAAATACAAATTTAAAGAACCTTTCCAATTTGGGTAAAATTATTATATTTTAGAATACCAATATTCTGAACCCAGTGATTTACTGTGAGAGCAAAATAACGTGTGTGTATGATAGAAAGACAAATCCTAGAATACTATCTAGAACTAGTCATGGACAATACTTTCCTTTTGGTAAGAAATTATTTTTTGAAAGTTAAAAAAGAAGAGGAGATTACTGTCCTACTTCATCAAGAATTGAGGGTATCAATTGTCTAAAATTAGCATTTTCTCGAAGACCTACATTTGGATCATTTGCGGCCACTACATTTAATATAGCAATATCTGCTCCATTGAAGTAAGCTTTTCTAACACTATCATATTCAAGTCCTCCTGCAACAGAAATTAGACTATCAAATTTAGATCTTATTTTTGCTATATCCTTGTATCGTATGATATTCCTTTTGTTACTTTCTTCATCTCTACCCTTGTGTATTACAACCACATCAGGATTAGTTTGCATTGGAAGCATTTTTCTCAAAGGATTATCTACACCGAGCATATCAATCATAGAAAAGATGTTGTGTTTAGCACAAAATTCAACAAAAAAGTCTAAAGTTTCAACAGGAGCAGATCCCATAACAGTTGCAGCATTTGCACCCGCACCAGCTGCAAACACAACTTCTCTCACTGCTCCATCGGTGACTTTTATATCAGCTACCACTAAACCTCTCCACATCCTTCTGATAAGACCGACACCAGCCATTCCATTAAGTTTTATATATGGAGTACCAGCTTCTATGATAATTCTAGGATCATAAGGAATCTGTGGTAGAATTCTTCTGACTTGACTAGCTGTTCCATTGAAAGCTATTTGTACATATCTCTTCAGAGTTCTTAAACCCAAAAATATTCACCTCTACTATTTCTTACCTACAACTTTCTTAGCAACCTCTGTTAAATCACTAGGCATAAAAATAACTATTTTTTCACTAGGATCTTGAGCTATATCTCTAATAGTTTGAAGAGTTCGTAAATGAAGAGCACCTTTATCTTTAGAAAGCTTGCTTGCTGCTTCTGCGAGATTTGCAGCTGCATGAAGTTCTCCTTCAGATTGAATAATTATCGCTCTTTTCGCTCTTTCTGCTTCAGCTTGTTTAGCAAAAGCTCTTTTCATTTCAGCTGGAAGTTCGAGTTCTTGAATCTTAATACCTTTGATATCTATACCCCATTCATTTGTCTCTTTATCTACAATATTTCGTATATCTTGAGCGATCCTATCTCTTTCAGTTAGAACTTGATCTAGTTCCATAGTTCCCATTGTATCTCTTAGAGCTGCTTGAGTATATTGTCTAACTGCATATGCATAATTCTCAATCTTAATAACAGCATCTTCTGGACGTTCTACTTTGAAGTAAACTACAGTATTTGCAAGTACAGGTATATTGTCTCTAGTAATAACTTCCTGTCTTTGTATATCTTGAGTGATAATACGCAAATCTACTTTTCTTGCAGATTCTAAAATAGGTATAACGAAAACTAATCCAGGTCCCATTGTTCGTTTGTATCTCCCTAATCGGAATACAACAATTCTTTCATATTCTAGAATAACTCTAATTCCAGATAATAACCAAATACTTAGTACAAAAATAGGCGCACCTATTGCTGGACCAAGCCACCATAAAGCCATTTGTTTTTTCTCCGTAAATTCACTATGAACATTATTATGAAGTTATTTATATATGTTCACGAATAACAATTACAAAATGAATATAGTTGAAAAATACCGGTTTGGGAAGATAGTAGTGTCTGAAAAATCTTATTCATCTGACTTAATCATTTTCAAAGATTTCATCAAAGAGAAGTGGTGGAGAAAAGAGGGGCATCGACTCCATCTAGAGGATTTAGAAATACTAAAGGATATTGAGATAGAGGTTCTTGTCATAGGAACTGGTTCAATTGGAAAGATGAAAGTTCCAGAAGAGGTTCTAAATGAACTGAAGCAAAAAGAAATAGAAGTGATTGTCTGTAAATCCGCAGAAGCTGTTGAGAAGTACAATAATCTTGCTAAAACAAGAAATAATATTGCTCTTGCTATCCATTTAACATGCTAGCATTAGAAACAAATTACCTAGAAAAGATTCTGTAAGAGAAATAAAAAAGAGATTTTTATAATTGATTAATAGCTTATTCAGGAATTTTTGTTGGTAGATTGGGGTCATCATCTTTAGCTGGAAATATTTTTCCTCCTCGGCCTAAAGAGAT
>JAGLOH010000243.1 GCA_023139025.1 Candidatus Heimdallarchaeota archaeon
GGATGAAGCAATAAGCATTTATGAAGAATTACTGATGTCTGGAAAAGAAGTTCAAAAGTATCTCCAGAAAATAACTTCAATTTTGACTGTGCTTCATGATGATAAGCGATTAGTTCACATTCTTAAGATGGTATCTTCTTATCTCCCTTGGGATGAAACTACTCTTTGGAATAAAATAGGTGATCTTCTTATGAGAGCTAAAGACTATCTTGGTGCAAGTGAAGCTTTCAGAAAAGTAATATCATTTGATCCGGATGATTCTAGGATACAGTTTAATCTTGGGCTAGCATATCAAGAACTATCACTTTACAAAAAAGCTGAAGAAACATACAAAAAAGTATTGGAATTAAATCCTGAAGATCATGCAGCTCTAAACAATTTAGGTAATGTTTTAAAAGAATTAAAGAGATATGATGAAGCGATTGAAGCTTATCAAACAGCTATAGATATTGAACCAAGCAAAGCCATTTCTTGGGCGAATCTTGGGATACTCTATGAAGAATTGAAACTTAAGAATGAAGCTAAAGATTGTTATAACAAAGCAAAAGAAATTGCTATAAAGAATAAAGATTATAAAACTGCTGCACGATTTGAAGAATGGGAAAACTCTATATGAATCCAAATAATGAAAAATCTCTTGAACCATGGAGGGTAGCTCAGAGTTCATTAGCACATTTTTTACACAATAATAGTTTTGAGGTTTGGGAAGAGAAAAGGATTGAGAATAAGAGATTAGATATACTAGCAAAAAGATCTATTAAGGACAAAACATACTATATTGTTTTTGAAGCAAAACATTACAATAAAGTATCAGCAGGAAATGAAGATATGTTTCTAGAACAACTAAATGAATATCTAAGAATTTTGATTTTACGAGAACTAGAAAGAAAGAAATTTCCTCATGTTTTAAAGAAGGTTACATTCATAGGATATCTGGTTCTCTTAAAAGATTATGGAATTTATAAAAATAGAAGAAAAAATTGGAGAAAAAATCGAAGTTTTCCAGATAATAAAGACTTAGAAACAATATGGGAGAGAAATGTTTACTTGTTCTCATCCACACAAGATTACATTCAAAGAAATTTAGAATCTGTTGGATTAACTTTCTATACCCAATCAAAAATCGCTGATTTTTTTAGTGAAAAACAACAATAAGAATAAAAATCCTCTTACTATATCTCTATCAAATGAGTGTTGATATTTCCAAATACAAAGAGAAGATTTTCTCAATTCAAATTATAGATCAAGGAATTAGTGTATTTACTGAAAAATTCGCAGATTTCTTGAATATTGATGATGTATTAGTATTTGGTTTCATATCAGCAATGTACAGCTATACTTATGCTATAGGTAATGAAGAGGTAATAACAATAGATTTTGGCACGAGCAAATTTCTTTTTGCAGAACTTCATGACGGAAAATTACTTGTTATTATCACTAAGGAAACCCTAAGCAAAGAAATTGAAAGTACACTTATACATAATATATCTCTTAGGTATGAAATATTAACAGAAAATAAATCTATTAGTGAAATTTCTTCTCTGTTTGATATTGGAGATACAATTATACCTTTAGAATTAGTTGCAGAAATTAGAAGAAAAGGACAGAAAAAACCAGAGGGATATACTGGTAATGAAATGATTACAAAAGAATCTTTACCCCTCCCTGAAATTTCTATCCCAGCTGTCAAGATGGAGGAATTTTACGTAGAGGTTCTATCTGACGAAGAAAAATTGGGTGGAGATAAAATTAATAGTATTAAGAAATCATTAACAAATTTCTTCTTGGGGTATAAGAAACTAATTTCAAGTTTATTTGCAGTTGCAAAGGATGAGCAGCTTTTTTCATTTGTTTTTAGTCGACGAATATTTTCCGATATATATCCAGTAATAAAATACATTATATCCAATCCTTCAGAAATTAGCATCGATCCTGAATCCTCAGAAAATCTAATCAAATCAATTACAGTGGAAGATGAATTATATTGGGTATTGGTTTATTCAAACAAAAATCAAACCTCAAAAGCTATAGTTTTTAGTAGTTTTCGAGATGAATTAGAATCTATATCTCCTCACATGAGTAGAATTTCTATGTTTGTTGAGAGAATGTTATAGAAATTGTCAATATTCTATTTCAACCTAATGTTTTTTTTCTAAACTTGTGAGTTTATATACTAAATCCGCATTCTATCACTGAATGAACATTCAAAAATAAAGATAAGATTGATATACTATTAGTATTACTACTTACCCAAAGATACTGGTGGATAAGATGAGTCTATCTGGACAACAAATAGAAAAAATGCTACATGAATTTGAATCTAATACAGAAGGAGTATTGGGTTGTTCAATTATTTATGCTAAAGATGCTTTATTATTAGCGGAATCATCCCAAAAATTTGAAAGACTTGTTATTCAATGGTTGAGTGAAAAAATGCTTTCTCTAGCAAAGGAATCACTCCAACAATTAATGAAAGAATTTACTTTGATGAGTGTTACAATTGAAGAAAAGGATCATTTTGTTTATCTTCGTCCAATTGGTGATGAATATTACGCAGTAATTATAACTACCAAAGAAGAAAACAGAGGTCTTCTGGAACACAATATTAAACGATTGTTGCAACAATTAACTCCTATTATGATAAGTTAAACAAGCAATGAGGTAAAAAGCTGTGGATCTAACTACTCTTAAAGTACTGGCTAAAATGGCTAGTGGTGATGAAGGACCAAATGAAAGGTTCAAATTCATTTCACTTGATACTCTAGGTGTTCTTTGTTCCAGTTCTACATTAGAAGAATTATACGAGTGTGTATTGGACTTAAGTCCTGAAATAATCAAAGCTCATGTGTGTTCATGTGAAGACTCTGACGATGCGGGAACTCGCGATTTAGCTTTCTATGTACATTATGTTTTTGGGGATGCAGAACTTTCAATGAAAATCTATAGTGCTGCAGAAAGATTTGAAGATAGTTCAGAGAAACTAAAATTAGAAATAAGTAATCTATTATTCACTAGATTACTTAATTTCAGTGAAATAGCCTTAATTCCAGATTAATCTCTTACAACATAATTTTTTTGTATATTGAATTTTTGTTTCGTTAGTCTATTATTAGATATAGGTGTAAAAATCTTGAGTTCAAAATGTCCCACTTGTAAAGGTCGAGGAAAAATTATAAAAGAAAAAATGACTTGCCCATCGTGTTTAGGTATAGGTAAGACATCCTTCACACTAGGTGAAGCTAAAGAAGGACAGGCTTGTGAGAAGTGTAAGGGAACTGGAAAAATTATTTTGCATGAAAAGTGTCCAACGTGTGGAGGGAAACAGTCAGTTCAATTATGTTCAAATTGCAAGAAAATAATAACAGAACCAACATCTTCTGGCTTATGTAGGGGTTGTGAGGATAAAAAAGTTCCAGTAGTTTATAGTTTAAAACCCCCTATTGATTCCCGACTAGTCAGAAAAGGAATGTTACTTCTTTCTCGAGTTGATGCTGTGAAAAAAGTAGGTGTTTTTGTTCAAATTGCTCCTGATTTGAATGTTCTAATAAGAACAAAGGATGTAACTCAAGACTATGCATGGGATATTGGAGAGGAAGTGATTGTTAAGGTTAATTTCATAAACGATCAAGGGAAGTTTTTTGGTATTCCTTTGAGTATAGATGATTATTCAGCAGAATCTTTACGAGGTAGAGTAAGAAAACTCCAAATTGATAACCTGAATCAAGGTATGGAGGGATCCTTTATCTCTCTTAATGCTCAAGTTGTATCTGTTCTACAAACATCGGGACCAACTCGTTTTACACTTGCTGATCAAACTGGCTCAATTAATGGAGCTGCATTCATT
>JAGLOH010000244.1 GCA_023139025.1 Candidatus Heimdallarchaeota archaeon
TTGCTTGTTCACCAGTATAAAGATTTCCTGCTTCCATGCTCATTTTCTGAAATTTTCTCTTAGCTTTTTCTCTCTGTTGTTTATTGCTCAAACTAGCACAGGTTGGTTGATTAGGATGAGACATAGCTTTAAGCTTTCCACAAGAACTAATCACAAGAATTGAGGGTCCATTTTCGCTCATTTCAGCCTGTCTCTCCTGCTTTAAATAATAATTTGCATATATTTCTATGTTACGAACTATATTTATATTGTTGTAAAGTTTGTCAAACTATCTGTGAGATGATAGACATTGACTCTTAGCGATATTGAAAAATCCTTGTCCATTTTCGAAAATAAAAATAATACTGTACAACATATTTATGATCCACATTATTGTAATTTTTGTGGAGCTTGTATACACAGCTGTCCTGTAAATGCGATCGAGTATCTGGACCCGCAAATAATTGTTAATGAAAACTGCATTCAATGTGGAAAATGTCTGGAAGTATGTTCACAAAATCAAAAAATAAGGTATTCCAAACAATTAGTTGACATTGAAAGAAATGAGCAAATTAAAGATGTTCACCCAAAAATTGCTAAAGTTCCTTTAGGTTGTTTCAAAGAGATCTGGAATGGTTTCTCTAGTTCTAGAAAAACGAGAAATGTAACTATGTCAGGGGGAGTTACTACTAGTCTATTGTATACTGCTTTATCAGAAAATGTAGTTGATGCTGTTCTTATTCCAGAATTTACAGAGAAGAAACAAAATCCTAGAGGAAAGTTAATTTCTAATCCAGAAGAATTACTTCTATCAGGAGGAAGTAAATATCTACCTACACTTTCTCTAGATAAACTTAATGAAATTGCGAACAACCAAGATATAGAAAGAATAGCAATCACAACATTGCCTTGTCAAGCATATGTGATTAAGAAAATGTTTCTCGACACACAGTATGAGAAACTTGTTAAAAAAATCCACCTAGTATTAACATTGTTTTGTGGTAGTGGGATTCCCTATAGAGATGATGTGGAATTATTTCTGAAAGCCAAAGGAGTTACAGAGAGTTTATCAGAATTGAAAGTGATTCGAAGAAGAGAAAGAAGGATATGGCGAATTAATCCTCAAGCAATTGAAAGATATATCTTTATTACAAAAGATGGTAAGGAAGTTAGTATCTCATCTAGTAGAATTCTAAGATGCAAAACTAAATCTAACTGTAGCACAATTTGTCCTGATTATACAGGCTATTTTAGTGATATTTCAATAGGGGCATCTCACATATCTGCAAATATAATTGTTGCAAGAACAGAAAAAGGAAGAGAATTAGTTAAATTAGCAATTGAAAAAGAATTTATTAAGACACAATATTTCTCTAAAATTAACAATTTCTTAATTAATTTAATGGGTAATAATAAAAGGAATCTAAAAAGAAAGTCATATCACGAATTTTTCAAAAACAAGCAGGGATAATATGATATAATATTTGTAGAATCATTAGTTTTCTAAACAGAAAAGGACTAAAAACGTAAGTATCAACCGTTCTAGTCCTTCTTTAAGTCTTCATGTTCTACACTTGTTTCAGCTAGAATTTTTTCTTCTATTATCGAAGCTAATTCAGAATCTCCCTTCTTTCTTTCGCGATAAACTAGCTTAAGAAGTAACGGTGTCATAATGACTGTCACAAAAACAAGCATGATTGCTATAGTGTAAACATTTGAATCAAATATACCATGTTGAACACCAATTCCTGCTATTACAAGTACAATTTCAGCTCTTGGAGACGTTCCTACAGCAATTTTTAATGCAGAACGGTTGTTGAAACCCACAACTCTTGAACCTGTAAAAGTCCCAATACCTTTAGATAGTATTGCTAGAAGAATAACTAGTACCATAATAAAAGAGATTCCTCCAGATGTAAAATCAAAATTGCTTCCAACTGAAAAGAAGAACAACGGAATGAAAATCCCTTCTCCGAATTTGACGATAGGTTCTTTGATTTCTCCTATAATTAACTTGTTTTGCTGCAGAGATAATCCCAAAAGAAAAGCCATCACTACTCCAGAGAAATGTAGCTCTTCTGCAAAATAATTGATTAAAACTAATATACCAAAAATTATTCCTAATGCGAAATAAGGCGTTTTTGCAGAAGAGAAAATATTGTAATTGTTTTCAAGAAAGTTTAGAATTCTTGGTAAAATGAACATTACAAAAAGTATAAACGCTGCTAAAAATCCTAAATCTTTTAATATTGTAAGAATCCAGTTCCCTCCTTCCGGTGCAAAAAGAGCACCTGAAAGAACTAATACAAGTAATAGAGCAATAAAATCATCAAATACAGCAACAGAAAGTGTAGTCTGCCCTTCTTTTGACCCTAACTTACCTAAGGAACCCAAAGTTCTAACTGTTACACCAATACTAGTTGCTGTGAAAAGAGTACCGAAGAAAATTGCAAAAAGAATATCTTGCTTAATGATGAAATATCCTGTTAATATTCCGCCAACCAGTGCAGTGGTAACCTCTAACAGTGAAATGAGTAAACTATTTTTACCAATTTTCCTTAAATCTCCGATATTTATCTCCATACCAACAATAAATAATAAAAGAAGAATACCAATTTGTGAAAATTGCTCTAAAACCTCACCATCCATGAATTTGGCCAATACTTCACTTCCCTTATCGCCAAATAATCTGAAAATTGGTCCACCAATGAGAACTCCAGCAAGTAGTTCTCCTAGAATTGAAGAGAGTTTTATCCTTTCGAATATTTCTCCTAAAATTCGTGCACTAAGAAGTCCGATTCCAATAAATAGCAGTATACGTAAAACTTGCTCACTCATCTTCTTCACGTTCGAGATTTAAGACGAGGTGTTCATTATCAAAACTAGTTTCCTTCCAGATGTTTCGTACTGCAAGAAGTACATCATTTATTGAGATTAAACCTTCAACAGGATCATCTTTCGTCTTGGCTCTCGGCAAGACAGTAGATTCATATTTTATCATACAATCAGTTACACGGGAGATTTTATCATCATTTACGATAATAGGCAAGTTTTGATTGGCCAAATCTCTAGCTGTAGCACATGAAAACACCTTTGTTTTTGAAAGAACAGAAGTGATATCTGATTGTAAAGACGCAAATAGTACAATAAGGTTTTTTGGAGATATTAACCCAATATATTTGCCCTCTTCATCCACAACTATTAGAGTTTTGGGAGTCTGGTCAAAAGATTCATCCAGAATAGAAAAACAAGGAGTTGTATCAATAATAGTTGGAACCTTAAGTATTGAAAAGTCTTCAGCTTTCATTTCTCTAGCTTTGGAGATGAAGATATCAAACAAGTCTTCCATATAGAGTGTTAGTTAGTGAAGAATAAATAAAGTTTACTAAAGATTTATCTAGCTTATAAAATGAGGTAACACAATTAGAAGAAATTCTATTCAGTTGTGTTTAAAGATTTTAGTAAAACAAACGATTATTTAAAAGAAAAAACAGATATAAGTATAATACTCCAAAGAATTAAATAGTTTTAGTATTTTAATATAGTGTCCAATGATTGAATATCATGAATTAGGTTTAATTATTCTTGAAATGGGAGCGATTCTGATATTTGGATTCGCTGGAGCCCACTTACTCAAAAAAATTCATGTACCCCAAGTTTTGGGTTTTATTCTTTCAGGTTTTATTATTGGATTACTTAATCGTTACTGGAGAGAGTTTTTATCGTATGATTTCATCAATAATATTTCTCAACTCTAGTTACAATTGATTGATGTTGAGATAAATTTTAAGAAGTAAAACTAAACCAAACTGCAGTTCAGTTTGTCCGGATTATACAGGCTATTTTAGTGATATTTCAATAGG
>JAGLOH010000245.1 GCA_023139025.1 Candidatus Heimdallarchaeota archaeon
AGATATGATTATAATTTGGAAAAGGCATGGGAATGGATGAATAAAGCAGGTTACACATGGGATACACACACTACCTTAGATTTAGATTTTGAGCTTATTGCAGTAATTGTACTTTGCTTGATCCCAATTGTTTCAAATCGGATTAAGAGAAGAAGAAAAAGAGAACTTACTCTTCTGTAAATCTGACAGCTGGAGATGGTTGAATTTGCTCTTCTTCAGGTAATATTTTTTCCTTAAGTTCAGGCGTTTGAAAATCTTCAGTATCTTGAACATGTTTCATATTTGTGAAGAACCATGAAATTGCTAAAACAGCAAATCCTCCAACAATCGAGCCCCAAAAGACTGGTCTTATTGCATTAGCAGTTTCAGCTATTACACCTGCTAGAATCATTCCCAAAGGCGCTGAAATTTGAGCAAGAGTTTGTCTTACTGACATAACTCTACCCATTTTATCACTAGGAACAACAGTTTGCCAAATAAATTGACTTGACAGATTCATCAGCGGTAAAGTTAATCCCATTATAAACATTCCAATTCCCATAAACCAGAACCAATTAACAGGCGTTAAAGAAATCATTAGAAATCCAATATAACTAACGAATATCCCTCCTGCTACCCCTAGTACTTTTTTCTCAAATCCTTTCCAGAAAACAAGTATCAATGATGATATGATCATACCTGCTTGAAAGAAAGCCATTGTGTATGCTAGATTGGTTACTTCACCTTGTAGTGTAACATCAACATATAAGTTCATCAGAGTAAATAAAGGTGTTATAAACAAATTAGCACCTGTGAAGACCCCAAGTAAAGCTAATAATCCTTTTTTGTTTCTGATAAAATTAATTCCTTCTTTGAAATCATACCAAAACTTTGTTTCTTTTACTTTTTTCTCAACTACTTTTGCAATTTCTGGAATTTTAACTATCAAAAGAGGAATTACTGCAAAAAGAAATGTAGCCGCATCAATCCATAGTAAATCAGATATTTCAACATTTGGTATAGCGTACAACAAAGCTGCAACAACTGGACCTATAAGGAAAATAACGCTAGTAGTAAGAAAATTAATGCTATTGAACCGATTAAGAAGTTTTCTTGGAACCATTAAAGGAGTTATTGCTTGAATGGCTGGTCCTTGAAAAGCTTGAAACACACCTCTTACTGCCAAAACAGCTAATAATACCCAGACTAACTCAAAGGGACCTTTACTAATTAGCATATCTCCTGGTTCAGTATGTCCCAACAATCGATTAATTCCACTCAGATTTAGTGCATGATTTGAAAATTGAAATATCTCAAACTCAAACATAAAGAAGAAAATCATACCAACAGTTACTAAAGCTTGAAGAAAGTCTACTGAACCAATCAATTTTTTCCGTTTCCATCTATCAACAAAAACCCCTGCTATCGGAGTAACAATAATCATGGGGAGAAATCCAGCAAGATTAGCATATGCTAAATATAATGCACTCTGTGTTCTAACGGTTACCCACCAAATCATTACAAATTGAATGATAGATGAGCCTAAGAGCGAAACTAGCTGTCCTGACCAGAAGGTTAGATAGCCTTTGAGATTATATTCGTTATTATTTTCATTTTCAGCTAAACTAGTCATTTAAACTCTAACCTAAGTTTCTCTCTTGTTGGAGAAACATTTATAGTCTACATATTTAAAGTTTCTCTGTGCTGGGAGAAACTTTAATAAACCTGAATGAGATTTATAACTCGGAATAAAAAATAGTTGATTTTATGATTTTTAAAGATAAGTTAAATCCAGAGTATGTCTGTGAAACTGTGAAAATAATTAAAGATGTTACTAAGTATCAACTATTAGAGAGTCAGAATTTAGAGGCAATTATTGTAGCATTACGTAAAGGTCCTAAAACTGTCAATGAATTGGAAATAGATTATAATGCTTTTGTAAAAGAAAAGATTCAAAAAATGAATCTAACTCGTAAAGAAGAAGAAGTTTTAGAGAAAAAGATGTTTAGACAAGCTAAAACGCTTTATAAATACATTAAAGTACTTAAGGAAAACGGTTTTGTTGTTGATGCAGGAAAACGATATACTGAGAATCAAAGAGCTGCAGAAACTCTGTATGGGAGAACAGCTAAACTTTTCTTTTATATAAGGGGGGAGCATTCTTGGTTGGATTCTGAAAATATCAAACCTTCCCTTGATTTTATGTCTAAATTATTAGGGATTATGAATCAATCAAAACAACCATCTGTAAAAAAACTGCGAGAGATTCTAATTTCAATGGAAACCAAAGTAAATCAAGATCTAGAGAATCTTTTCACCACTTTCTCTAAAGAAATTGCAGATATATCAGAGGATATTTCCTATGAAGATTTAACATTCCTAATATTTGGTTTAAATCTTATTCTTTTGATGAAGAATTATCCAGTATTTGAAGACGATTTGAAAAGAAGTAATATTATATAATTATCACTGACAATCTTACTGTAGTGTATCCTTTTTTCATTTGAGTATAATTCTTTTTTTGGAAATATGGAAATGACACAAGATATTTTAAATGAGTAATCATAAATAAACCAAAAAAAGAGAGATTAAAATGGTTGATATTATAGATTATCTACTTTCTTTTGATGTCAATATATTCTTTATAGCTCTTGGAATTTACAGCGGGTTTCTAATAATAATGTTTCTAGGAACAAAATTCTTACCTGGAATCAAAACAAAAGGAGAACAGCTAAAGGATGGTTCAAGGAAAGACTACAAACTGACAGGTTTGATGTTATTTATGATCTCAACTTTAACAGCTGTATTAGTTTTTGTCTTAAATGAGACTGTCTCTCCAAGATGGAATTTAACTTTTATAGCTAAAGCATTTTTTCCATTGCTAATCATTGCTACAATTTTTTCATTTATATGGAGTCTTTTACTCTTCTTTTTGGGAAGAAGAAAACAAGGTGAGAGCAAACAGAATGGTATAAAAGGGATTTTACATGATTTTTGGTTTGGTCCGGAATTAAATCCAACCTTGTGGGGAGTAGACCTCAAAATGTTTACTTACCAACCATCGCTAATTGGCCTTTCATTTATCAACTGGAGTTTTCTCTTTCTGCAACTACAAGAATCAGGATATATTTTACCGCAAATGTGGATGTATCAAGGATTTTGGTGGTTTTATCTGTTTACCCATTATATTCTTGAAGAGTTCATGCTTACAACATGGGATATTATGGCAGAGAATTTTGGATTTATGTTAGTATGGGGAGATTTAGTTTATGTTCCATTCTTCTATTCTATTGCAGGATGGTTTATTATCCATCAAACTGAAGCTTTCACTATTTATCCGATTATTGTATTATGTCTAGCTTATTTTGTCTCTGTTTATATTTTTAGGGGATCCAATATACAGAAATTTAGATTCAAAAGAAATCCCAATATCAAAATTTGGTTTAAACCAGCTAAAACCATAGAGGGAAAAATACTCATCTCTGGATTTTGGGGGATAGGTAGAAAACTAAACTATTCAGGAGAAATACTCACTTATCTTGTTATAACTTTGACAACAGGATTATACTCCCCAATCCCCTTTGTTCTCCCACTTTCATTATTTATTCTTCTTGCTCATAGAGCATGGCGTGATGATAAGCGATGTAGGAAAAAATATGGAAAACTTTGGGAAGAATATTGCTTAATTGCAAAATATAAGATGATACCGAAAATATACTAAGAACATTTATTAGAGTTGTTCGCATATTAAAATAGATGAAAAAAGTTCATCTAATACTTTGCATTATTTTGAGCTCGATATTTTGTAGTTCTCAATTACAAATAGCTGTCTATT
>JAGLOH010000246.1 GCA_023139025.1 Candidatus Heimdallarchaeota archaeon
TAATATCATGAAATTTAAGGTACTAGTTCTTGGGGATTATGCAGTGGGAAAGTCTACTCTTTTTCATCAAATTGCTAAAACCATCCCAGGGGCGGAAAAAAAACCCTCTATCAAGTTAGAATTAATAGAATTTACTAGAAGAATCGAGGGACAAGAGGTTACAATTAGCTTATACGATATTCCCGGGAGAGAGCTTTCCAATGAGAATCGGTCAAAACACTATCTTAACACTAATGGGGCTTTAGTTGTTTATGATATAACTTCTCCCCATTCATTCAGACATGCTCCGTTCTGGATGGAAGAATTGTTGAATTATAGCGGTCATGGTAATATTCCTGTTGTGATTGTTGGAAACAAGTCTGATATGCGAGAGGTTAGTCAGAGAACACTTAATCCTATGGATGCAAAAGAATATGTTTTTCGATTGAATCGAACAGCTAATAGGGAAGGCATAGAAAATCTATATTTTGAAGTGTCAGCGAAAAGCTCCAAAGGTATAACTCAAATGATAGATAAATTAGCAGTTTCAATGGTTAAACATAGAAAATATTCCGAGAGTAAAAAATAAAGTCATCTTTATTAGGAAAACTATAAAGGCATTATTTGTTTTTCTTATTTTGTGAATTTAAATTATATCCATAGTATTAGAGAAGATTCCCCAACTATAGCAAAAAGAACCTTTCTCAATCATGCAGCAAGAGGTCCTCTCCATGGAAAAACTGCAGAAGCTATTCATCATTATACAAAATGTTGGGGAGAGTTTGATTTTGAAGAATTAAAGCAGAAGAAGAAAGATTCTAGAGTACAATTTAGTAAACTAATTAATGCCTCTGAAGAAGAAATTTTATTCACTCCTGACGTCACAGCAGGTTCTAGGTTAGCAGCAAATCTCATCAATTATGAAAAGGATAGTAACATTGTTTGTTACTGGAATGATTATGTTTCCCAAGTCTATCAGGCTCTTTTCTTGAAAAAGACTAAAGGAATTGAGTATCGTCCTGTACCTGATAGAAAAAACAAAATTCTCCCTGAAGAATTTGCTCAGAAAGTTGACAATAATACCAAGCTCGTTTTACTCTCTCATGTTCAGTGGTTATCAGGATTTAAGGCAGATATTAAGGAAATAGCTAAAATTGCTCACGAAAATGATGCTTTGATAGTAGTAGATTCTATTCAATCTTCCGGAGCTATGGTTAATGATGTGAAAAATTGGGATATAGATTTCTTAACCTGTGGAACTACTAAATGGCTCTTAGGTCCTAATCAAGCTGGTTGGTTCTACATGAAAAAGAAACTAATAAAGGAATTTGATCCTCCTTTTGCTAGTTATCAAGGAGTGGAATTGGATAATTACGACGAACCCTATTGGAATGTCAACGATATGGTTTACAAGGAAGATATTTTCAGGTACATGGATGTTAATCCCAGTGATTTTCTTTATGCTGTGGCTAGCGGTGGAATGGACATAATCTTTGAATTTGGTATTAAGAATGTTCAAAAAAGAATTTTACAGTTAACAGATTACTTGATCAATGAGCTACAACAATTAGGTGAATTTGAGTTTGTGACACCCTTAGAACCGGAATATCGCTCAGGTGTAGTTAATGTTAGAGTTCCAAAAAATGTAGAAATAGCAAAGAAACTAAAAGAAGACAATATTATTGTTTCCAGCCGATATGGTGGATTGAGAATTAGCCCTCATTTCTACAATAACGAGGAAGATATTGATAAACTAATTACAGGTTTGAAAAAACATCTTGAGTAATTCTCCAAGAACTTCTTTTTTCTTATGTCCCTCGAATAAAACTTTTAAACCCACTTGTAAAATCAAATTATAAAGTTTATTTTAATTCAACCTAAACAGGTGTAGAAATGCTGAAAAAAAAGAAGAAAACAGAAACACCCGAAGAAGAAATTGTAATAATTCCTTGGCATAGTTATGAAACAAAAAAAGTTTTTGAGGAATTAGAAAGTGAAGAAACAGGACTTAGGGAAGATGAGATTATAGATAGGTTAGAGAAGTATGGGCATAATAAGCTAACTATAACTGAAAAATTCAAAGTTCTAAAAATGATCACTGAGCAATTTACAAGCTTCCTTGTGCTGCTCCTTATTGCAGCTGGTGTTATTAGTATAGGATTCGGACTCAATAATTACATCCATGCACTCAACGATCCTGAAATTGTTAATGCAACAATGTTGGAGCATGGAACGGAAATAATTGATGCAATAGCGATATTTGCAATAGTTATTTTGAATGCTATTATTGGTTTCGTTCAAGATTTTAGATCCAATCAAGCGTTGGAGAAATTGAAAGAATATTTTGAGCAAGATGTTGTGGTAATTAGGGGAGGAAAAGAACAAATTATTCACAGCAGTGATCTTGTTCCAGGAGATTTGGTTAGTCTAGAGGTTGGAGACAAAATACCAGCAGACTGCAGATTATTAGAAGCTAATAGTTTCAAAATAGACGAGGCTCCATTGACAGGAGAAAGCAACCCAATAACTAAAAACTTGGAAATAGTTTCCGCAGATGCTAGACTCCATGATAGAAAGAACATGATTTATTCAGGAACCACTAGTGTATATGGAAGAGCTAAAGCCATGGTTGTAGAAACTGGAATGAGAACAGAAATGGGTAAAATTGCTGAACTTACACAAGTAAAAGAAGAAATGACCCCACTACAACAAGCTTTAGACAAACTAGGGAAAGTTCTAGGGATAATTATTTTAGTAATATGTGCAATGGTTATGATTGTAAATTCAGCACTAGGAGAACCTCTACTAGAAAGTTTCGAAGTAGCAATCGCACTAGCGATCTCAGCAGTACCAGAGGGGTTACCAGCAGCGATTGTAATTACTTTGGCAATCGGTGTATCAAAGATGGCAAAGAGGAAAACAATTGTTTCAAGATTGCCAGCAGTAGAAACATTAGGCTCAGTAGATTATATTTGCAGTGATAAAACAGGTACATTAACAAGAAACGAAATGACTGTTAAAGAAGTGTTTACGCTCCAAGGAAAAACAGAAATTGGAGGATCAGGATATCTGTTAGAAGGAGAATTTACACAAGATGGGAAAACAATAGATCCATTAGAAGAACCAGTTCTAAACCAGTTAATTGAAACAGTCTATCATTGTAATAACTCTGGAGTTCTACGAAATGAAGGACATATCGATGTAAAAGGAGATCCAACAGAAGCAGCTTTGATAGTTTTGGGAGATAAAGCAGGGTTTACAAAGGAAAAGCTGTACAAAAGAGATCACGAAATATTCTTTGATTCAGATAGAAAAAGAATGACAACTATTCATGAAAAAGATGGGAAATTGTTCGCTTATATGAAAGGAAGCCCACCAGTAGTTATTACAAGATGTAATTCTGCAATGAAGGATGGAAAGAATCAAAAGATGACTAAGGAACTAGAACAACAGATTCTTGAAGCAAACCTAGCAATGTCTGAAAAAGCCTTGAGAGTACTAGCTGTAGCTTACAGAGAAGTACCAAAAGGATACGACAAAGAAAAAGTCGATGAAGTAGAAGATGATATGATTTTCCTAGGACTTACAGGAATGATTGATCCAGCAAGACCAGAAGTGAAAGGAGCAATAGAAGAATGTAGGGTGGCTGGAATTACAACAGTAATGATAACTGGGGATCAGAAAGCAACAGCAATTGCGGTAGCGGAAGAAATAGGTATTCTGGAAACTGAGGAAGATCTAGTTGTAAGTGGAGATGAGTTTTCTTTAATGCCAGATGAGGAACTGGAAGGAAAAATAGAGAAAATAAAAGTTTACAGCAGAATGAGTCC
>JAGLOH010000247.1 GCA_023139025.1 Candidatus Heimdallarchaeota archaeon
GTTTATTGCAAAAATCTGATTTTGTGTTCCGGCATTGTATAAATCACGATATCCTTGTGTGTCTATATGGAAATTAGTTGAAGTTATCAATACTCTTCCTCCAGCTAAATTCTCCCAGAGAGCTACTGTTGGTTTGTTATTATATTTTGCTAGAGCAATAGCATTGCCTGTGACAGTTAATGTTGTACCATAATGATCTATGTAATCAACACCTTCAGTAACAGCATGAGTTTTAGTTACTGGTACTTTTACTGGAGCACCAAAATCAAACAATGCAGATGAAGCTTCAATTCCATAAATAGAAATGAGCTCATTTAATCTTGTAATGTTAGTTCCAAGATTTCTATCTCCAGAAGGTGTTTCCTGTGAAGATAATCCTAAGAAGTCTATAAATAAACCTCCTCCACCATTTACGTAATTTTGAATAGCCGTAATTTCACTGTCCGTTATTTCTGTATAATCAGAAATAGCATAAGCTTCATCAAGTCTCAACTCAAAGGGATCTGGTAGCCAAATAGCGTCATATTGATTTAACAAATCTTCAGTAATGACGTTTTCTTCCCCAGTTATGTTAAACAATCTATACTCATTAACAGCAATTCCCTTTGATAGAAGGTCGTCAATTGCATAGTAATACTGACCAAGTAGATTATCTATTCCATAATCAGTAAATAACCTTGCGTAAAGTATTTTCCCTTTACCTTCAGTAACTGTAATTTCTATTGGAGTATTAGCTGTTACACCTGTAGCAGTCTCATAAGTAATAACACCTGTATAAAGACCTAAAGCTGCATCTTCAGGAACATTAATTGCCAAATAATAATTCTTTGTCCATGGTCCTGTAACTGCTGTAGTGTTCATACTCAGAATAGTAGTAATGTTTCCGCTAATAACAGGAACTAAATCTTCCCAAGGAGTTGAAGATACTGATTGGACAAATAATTCAGCATGAAATCCTTGAGGTATGATTTGATAATCAATTATTGGGAAGTATGGGTGTGCATAAAGAATAACTGGGAAACCAGAACCATTAGTTGGCGCAGCTTGAATATCAGCATAAGCAGTACCAAAGTTTGCGAGCCCCGCACCATTGCTGAGGTAACTGTTAGTTCCGAGATCAGCTGATCCCATAAGAGCTGCTTTAATTAAACCAGCATCATATTGTATTCCTTGATCCTTCAATGCTTCAATTAAGACCGCTACACCGCCTGCAATATGTGGAGTTGCCATTGAAGTTCCGCTTTTCAACACATAATCAGAAGGATTAGCAATCCCACAACTCATTATATCCATACCTGGAGCTGCAATATCTGGTTTAATGTAACCCTCCGCTGTTGGTCCATTTGAACTAACTGCATATCTACCACCAGTTACTGTTGTTCCTGCAACGCTTAATGCATTTGGTGCAGATCCCGGAGAATCTAATGAGTAAAAACCACTGTCACCCGCATTACCTGCCGCTGCAGCAACGACCACTCCTTGAGCGATCATTTCTTCTACTGCAATTTCGGTTAAATCCATTCCTTCGCTGTCTCCTCCACCCCAACTGAGGTTGACAACATCTACACCTATAGTCAGACCATAATCCATTGCGGCTATTCCAGCCAAAGCATAGACTGTGGGACCAGCGCCACCTATTTTTGCAACTAGAATGTCTGCATCTGGCGCCATTCCAATATAGTCTCCATTAGCGATTCCTGCACCTGCTGCTATTCCTGCAGTATGAGTTCCATGACTATTCAAATCGTTGATTGAATAATCATTGAGTGGAGATCCATAAATTGTCAAAAGGAATGATTGGCTAGTATTCAATATTCTATCCTCAAAATCGACATGGTCTTCAAATATTCCAGAATCTATGTCATAAACAACAGTATTACTGCCTGTATAACCTAGCGACCAAAGAGCATCTATATTGAGTAAATCTCTTGTTTGAATAGTTTTTTTCACACCTGAATCATCTAACATTATATATTCAGTTAATTCTGGTTGATCATAGAAGTAAAATTTGGAATCTGTGATATCTAGAACGGCATCTACACCATCTATTTTTCTATATTCATCCTTTTTACTTAAATAATCCTCCAAAGCAACCATTTTGAGATTAGAAAATGTTAATTCTTCTACTGGATTGTAAGAATCAACAAAGTTGTTGAACATCGCTTTTTTATCAAAATGTAAAACAAAAGTTCTAATCGAATCAACAAATGGTTGTTCTGTAAGAGAAGATGGTTGTGTAATTATTTCTATTTCTACAGTTCTGTCATTTTGAGCAACTGATGTCATAATCATCATTGAACTCATTTGAAACATAAACAAAGAAAGTAGAAAGATAGTTGTCACAATTATTGCTTTTCGTTTCATAAGCATCATTGTATCATTACCTTCATAAATTTTTTTGAACACCAGTATTTCAAAAGAGATGAGAAAATGTGGTTCTATTTCTTCTGTTGATACGGTAATTTTTATAAAATACTAAACAATCTTCTAACCAAATAATCCTCTATAGGTGTTTAATAAATGATAAATGAGCAATCTGTCCCCCTTTACCTACTAGATTCCTTCAGCAATGAAACTTTCAAAGGAAATCCTGCTGCAGTCTGTTTAATCGTTCGAGAGTATGATGATGAACTTCTTCAGAAGATTGCCACTGAAATGCATCTTTCTGAAACAGCATTTATCTATGTAGACGATTTCAGAACTATTAGGAGCGGAGATGCTTTTCGATTAAGGTGGTTCACCCCTCAAGTAGAAGTTAAACTTTGTGGGCATGCAACCTTGGCTGCGGCTGCAGTTCTTTTTAATGAATATCACTTGATCAATGATGTAATTAACTTTGAAACCCTAAGTGGTCAATTATCAGCTAAGAAAATAGACGAGAAAATACAATTAAACTTCCCATTGACTGAATCAAGTGCTTGTGAACCCGATGAGAAAATGCTTGATGCATTGGGAATTCATGAATTTGAAGACTATGTATATTCTGAGATGAGTCAAGACCTGTTAATCCAATTGAAAAACATGGAATCTGTGGAACTGCTATCACCCGATTTCAATGCAATGAAGATGATTGATTCTAGTAAAACTATAAGGGGTGTAATAGTAACTGCTAAAGGGAATAATCATTATGATTTTGTATCTCGATTTTTTGCACCTTGGGTAGGAATTAACGAAGACCCAGTAACCGGTTCTGCTCATACACAACTTCAACCTTACTGGTCTAAACTTTTAGGGAAAAATGAAATGAAAGCTAAGCAAATTTCTAGTAGAAGTGGTGAGCTAATTGTAAGAGCAACTAAGGAGAATAGAGTCGAAATAGAAGGCGATGCAACTTTAGTTATGAAAGGAAAGTTATTCTTCTAGGAATCTCATGAAACAAAAGTTACTCACTTATTTTTCTTTATAAAGCTCTGTGTGAAACAGATAGATATAATAGTATGGAAAACTGATAGTTCACGAACCTATAACTGATTAATCAAAAAAATATTAATCGTTAAATATGGCTTCTTAAGACCTATTAGAATAGCTTTAAACAATTCTAAAAAATTGGAATTGCATTTAGTTATTTACATAAATTCGTTTCACTGAACTGTATATAACTGTCGGTGTGTAATTTAACTTATGAAAGTTTTACTCACTGGGGCTTTTGGAAATGTGGGACAAAGTACATTAGAGGTTTTACTTAAGAAAGGGTACTCTGTAAAATGTTTTGACTTAAAGAATCCTAGAAATCTGAAAATTTATAATAAAATGAAAAAGTTTGGATTTTTTGATACTATCTGGGGAGA
>JAGLOH010000248.1 GCA_023139025.1 Candidatus Heimdallarchaeota archaeon
TCACCGATACCACTTGAACCTCCAGTAATCACAATTCGGAAGGAATCCATGTTATTATTCATGTTATCAAGAAAAATATGTTGTTAATATGTTTTACCCAGTAATTTAAGAAATTTCTTCAATAATCCATTAAGAAGAAATGAAAGAGATATCAAAAATCATTCTAACATATATCCAGATAAATAGAAAAAAAGAGAAGGCGCCTACAATTTACTTCATCTAATTTATTTTGCAGGTTCAATTTTTCTAGCAAACCAGAGTAGCACTGTTGTCACTATCCCACCTAGGAGACCAGTATAGAAGGTTGTTCCAAAGTCCCAATCAGTTGCATCGGTTACCATAATAACAAAAATAATTGCAACAATAACGGTTAGACCCACAACGGCTATAGCAGCAATTATGGCGAAAATTTCGAGAGTATTCTCAAAATCTTTGGGGAGTTTAAAGAATGGATAAAGTTTGTACAATGAAACAAAGGCTACAAAGAGATAAACGAGTCCAAGTAAGACAAGAATAACTTTACCAAACCAAGGAACGAATTCCCCATAAAGTGCAAAATCATAACTCCAAGAATAACCACCTTGCCACCAACCAAATTCAGCAAAGAAGAAAAGTATACCACCAACAAGACTAATTAAAAACGCTCCTAGATAGAGAGCAGGTTTAGCATAAGCAGAAGGTTTTTCTGTAGAATCCATGAAAGAAATCACTCACACTTATTTAAAAAAGGTTCTCAAGGACAAAAAGAAATAGATTGTAAACGAAAGTTTTATTAAAAAAACAAAAGAAGAAGAAACGGCGAGAAAGGTTGGGCCTGTGGCTCAGTTAGGCAGAGCAGCGGACTCTTAATCGTTAAGCATGAGTGCTTACGAAAAGGAAATCCGCCGGTCGCCGGTTCAAATCCGGCCAGGCTCACCATTTCCTTATTTTTGTAACCATTTCCTTATTCTTGGATAGCTCATCCATGCAAGTGTTGAAACCAATGCGACTACCAATGTAACACCTAAAGCAATTGATAAAGGTGTAAATCCTATTCTTTCCAGGAATTCATCAAGAGGATATTTGTCCTTAGCTTTCCCCCCGTCAATTTTATAAGTTGACAAAGTATCATGTTCCGACCAGTGATTTCCTTCTTTTGTTAAAGGATCATACCAAGTATTTGATCCTGAGTCATAAGCTTGTACTTTTCCCCCATTGTTGTTTAAGAATCTATTATGGTGAACATATGTATAACTCCACACAGACTGGAAATAAATTCCATAATCTTCATTTTCTGAGATGTTGTTGTAAGCAATAATGACATCCTCACTTAACCAAATTTCAATACCCATCTCTTTGTTATTGCAAATTGAGCTATTAATAATCTGAAAATCAAAAGCATACCATGAAGATATACCGTCTCTATTATTCATACTAGTAGTACAATTAGAAATTATTGTAGAAATTGTATTACCTGAGGCAACGCCATAACTATTGTTGTTAAATACACTATCCTGAACTAATGTATAACTTGAATCTATAATGTGAGCTCCATCAAAAATATTGTTAGTACTTATACTATTAATTATAGAACAATTATTTGATTCATATATTACAATTCCAGATGTTTGAGCATATTTTACCTTGCATGATTCAATTCTACAGAGTGAAGATCCCTCTATATGTATACCACTACGTTGATGGTTGTTCATGATATATTGAACTGTAGTATTTGTTAGTGTAACATTGTAACAGAATTTTAAACTAAAAGGTTCATAGATGAATTCTAAAAGTGAATCTTGTATGGTTAAATTGTTACATGCTATGAAAATTGTCTCCCCATAGATATTTTCAACCACAGTGTTGTTTAGTTGTTTTATATAATTGAATAGTTTTCCATCAACCCAGTTGTTTTCTACAATCAAAGAAAGATATTCGTCTACTGAAGAGTATCTCCAATCTCTTGGATATAAACCTATACCATTACCTGTTAAAATGTTATTTCTTATAACTGCACCATATGATTGAACATAAATTCCTGAACGACTATTCGAAGTACAGGTATTATTTTCTATCAATAAATTATCAATTTCATTTTCAGCAGAAATACCATTTACATTGTTATTACAGCTGTTGTTTACAATACTAACAGAATGAATGAGTGTATCTTTAGGCAAAAATTCCGATGATACTCGAATACCAGACGCTGAGGCTTGTAAACATGTGTTATTCTTGATTAATAGATTATACACAATTCTACATTCTATTCCATTATAACCATTAACCTGACAATAATTATTTGTTATGCTTGAATTTGTTACAAATCCAGTAAAAATGCTGGCTTTTTCATTATCATTGCTTTCACAGTTAGTTATTATTAATTCTGTAACATTTTTACAATATATTCCATACTCATTTTCATGACAATAGCTGTTATTTATTAGAATAGATCTTGAATCAACAATAGAGATTCCATTGTAATTCAGATAACATGTGATTTCATCTAGTTCTATCTCTTCTGTATTATTGATGCATATTCCACTGCCCTCTTCATTAAATTCGTTATCATAGAAGTAACAATTTCTTATAACCGAAGTGTTTTTTGCAATACTTTCCAAATTAATTCCGAAACGTAGTGCATCAACATACCCGTTTTGTAGAACGAAATATTTCGTTGTATCATGAATGTAAATCCCATAAAGATTAGTTGTTTCAATATCAAACGATTCTATTATGTATGGATCTTCACTTGTTCCATTTCCTGGAAAACCATAACTAATGAAATCAGTATCATTAGCAATAACTATGGGATCTGTGTAAAGCGCTACTTCTATTTGAAATGGTTTTGGGTGTTTAGTATTTCTACTAACATAAACGTAAGCTTGCTTCAAAGTAATGATATTGGTTGAAATTATTGCACTTAGGACTAGGTAAACAGAAAACATAGTTTTGGTTTTATTCAAATTCTCTCCTCTTGACAATACAGCTATAAAAAAAGTAAAAGAATATTTAACTCTTTTCAACATTAATTTTCTATTCTTAATTGTTCAGCATAATCTCTCTCCCACTCTTTGATAAGATGCTTCTCCCAAGTATCTGTATCAATTAATATCTTAATTATTTCCTCAAAATGCTTTTTCTCTTCAAAAATCTGAAAAGCTTCATCTATTTCAATTCCTTCATTGTAAAGCCAATCATTGCATAAATCTGCTACAAATTCTGCAAATCTTCTATAAATTGCGCGATTTTCTTTCTTATGAGATATTACTACAGCAAAAGCTTTCTCAATTTTTTGAACATAAATAATTAAATTCTCACTCTCAAGGATTTTCAGTTCCCCTAATCCAATTGATTTTCCTAAATCTAGAACAGCAGACATAAAAGCAGTTATGAGGGTTGCATCATAAGGTAAAGATAAAGTTAACATAAGAAAAACAGGCTGTCCTGATTCTAAGGTTATTAACATATCCACATCTTGTATAAGTAGGGGTTTTTCTAAATCATCTTCAACTTCAATCAAAACAGTTTTCTTCTTTTGTGAGTTGATCGTTCGTCTATTGATGATCAAATTCAGATTTCGCATGAAATAATATATTCCTTCTCTTTCCTTCTCAAGAAGTTCTTCGTCTTCGATCCATGGAGTACTTTCTTTGATAATCTCTAAAGGTTGAAAGTTATCTTGAAAATTCTTCTTCACTCTACTTACTAGGGATTCGTAAGTTCCTTTCTCTTTTACAATAGTAAGAATATAGTCCCCTTTTGCTTCACAAACAATCTCGTTATTA
>JAGLOH010000249.1 GCA_023139025.1 Candidatus Heimdallarchaeota archaeon
TGCTAGATTACACCAAAATTAGAGATTTAACATTAAGAGTAGAGGAACTTGGATTTGATTCAGTTCATATTAATGATCATCTCATTGGTTTCGATCCTGCTCAAGATAAAAAGGAAGCCTATTTAGAATCAATTCAGTTATTAACAGCTTTAGCTGTAGAAACTAAAAGAATTAAGCTGGGAAATATTGTTATATGTAACTCATTTCGAAATCCTGCATATTTAGCTAAAATGATATCTACATTAGACAATATTTCCAATGGACGGGCTCTATTATGGTTAGGGGCTGGTTGGTATGAAGAAGAATACAAAGCATATGGGTATCCCTTTCCAAATGGAAAACAAAGAGTTGATGAGTTGGAAGAATCCTTAGCTATCTATAAAAAATTGTTCACTGAAGATTCTACAAATTTTGAAGGAAAATTCTGGAAATTAGAAAATAATAGAAACTATCCAAAACCGATCCAAAAGCCTCATCCACAGATTGTTTTAGGCACTACTGGTAAAAGAATGACCGAAATTGCTTGTAGAGAAGCAGATGGAATAAATCTACCATATGTTAAAATGGATGATTTACCTAAGACAATTAAAAATATTCACAAACACTTGGAGAAATTTAACAGAACTCATGAAGAATTTGAAATCTCATACTTCGGTGGAATAAATCTAGTTAGCAGTCAAGAAGAAATTGACAATCAAGTAAAAACAATTATTGATAGGGCAAAAGAAGATGCAAAACCATCCCGAGAGGAAGTATTAAAAAATCAATTTATAGGATATCCTGAAGATATCAAAAAGAAAATAAAAGAGTATGAAGATCTGGGGATTAACAAGATGGTAATTGCCATAAGAAAATCTGATACCATTGAGGATCCGTTTAAGATGTTCTACGATAAAGTAATGTAAGAGGAATGAAAATGTATTCGAGAGTATTAACACGTTTAAGACTAATAATCGCTGAAGTGGCAGATGTTCGGAGTCATGTTGTTACAATAAATACTTACTTTCAAAATGACTTAAAACTCAGTAAAAATGATTTAAAAGAACTTGGTAAAAGAATCGAAGATGAATTCGACATTAAATTACCTAAAAAAGTTTTCAAGGAATTTAACACTGTTGGAGAAATTGTAGGTCTTATAGAAGCAGAAAGGGGAAGATAGATAAAAAATAGATATGGAGAAGGATTTAAAATATTTTTTCTCCTTCTTCTAAACTTAACATTGTAAAACCGCTTATCATCTTAGGATAGAAGTCTGTTGCTTTTTGAGGCATTCTTTCATGATTCTTAGAAACTTTTAGAACTTCATCAGCACTAGTTGGATTAAGAATAAAAGCGACTTTGTAAGTACCTTTATCGACCTCCTCAACAGCTTCGTTCCACCATCTTTCATAGAAAATATCATCATCGATATGAAGTTCTTCGAGGCCCATGATTCCATGGAATATCATATCTCTCAAAATAACTACATCAAGGTTTTTGTATTCCTCACTTACATCGCTGACATATCTATTGATTGCAGAAATATCTTTCATTATCAAGGAAATAGCTCTGTTATCCTGATACATAACAAAGGCATGTTTATCCTTATTCTCTTCAAGGAATTTAGGAATTTCAGGTTTCATAATTTCATCCATGTCAAAGAACATCTTGAGTTCATTCATTTTATCTTCAGTTACAGAGACTTTAGCTAAGCAACGATGAGTTGCTAAGATGACCAATCCTTCGTCCTCAACAGGAACCAAATAAGTCATTCGAAATTCAGGTGCAGCATTTTCATTGATAACGCCAGCTTTCTCTCTGCACATATCTCGATAGGTGATAGCTGTTTCATAACGATGGTGTCCATCTGCAATTACTAATTGTTGTTCAACAAACACATCTTGAACAATCTTGATTTGCACAGGATTTGAAATTTTCCAGATTCTATTTAAAACCCCAAGATCATCTGTAGCCTTTATTAGAGGTTCTTCTTTTGCAATTTCATCAAACAGATTAATTGTTTTCTTTTCTGGATCTGAATAAAGTATAAAACCAGTTTCTAAGGTATGTTTAGTTGTCTTTAGCATGTTCAATCTATCGATTTTGGGTCCACTGTGTGTTTTTTCATGAGGTAAAACAATATTTTCATTGAAAGGATGGAGTCTTAGAGCTCCTATGAATCCTTTCCTGATATATTGCTTACCAAATAATTCATATTCTTGATAATAAACATAAATTCCAGGAACTTCTTCTTTTTCCAGTATTCCTTCAGCTAACCATTGTTCTAACCTTTGCCTTGCAATTTCATACCTGTTTTCTTCAATTGGTAAGGTTAATTTGCAATAGTTATAATCTGATAGAGTGTAATAAGCAAATTGCATTTCTGCATCGATTTTATCATAAGGCTGAACTACTAGCTTTTCGACGTCTCCAGCTTTTTCAGTATATCTTATAGCTTTGAATGGTTTGATGTCTACCATTGTTATCAAACTAGCTCTTCAAGAACTCTATTTTAATTTTGTTGTTAGAATATAGAATTAATGGATTGTATTTATATAGATTTTAGAATATACTCACCAAAGAAGAATGATATACCATTCTTACACGGTATATCTTACATAAGATATATCTTCAATAATGTTTATTAAATTAGAAATAATATTCTTGCATTAGAAGAAGGCGATTAAAATTAATCCAAAATCAAAACCTAAACACTGTGGTCAAACCATGCATCGACTTTACATTAGAAAAGGTACAAACAAGAGAACATGGATAGCAGTTGGGTATTATTGTGACGAGTGTTCTAAGACTTTGAAAGAAAGTGACTTAATGAAAACAGGAGGTATACTAAATTTACCTGGGGATGCAACTAAACTTAAAGACAAAGTTACTAATCCGAAAACTATCGTATTAGATCTAGGCTATTCTTTAACTAAAGTTGGTTTTACTGGAGAAAAAGAACCTAGATACATTTTCGATTCAGCAGTCTATTTTACAGATACTGGAGATTCCTTTATTCAAAATGCAAATAAAATTGAAACAAAAACTAGTGTAAAAAAGACTAGCTTCATATTTCGCAAACTGAAAAATAGTGAGGAACTTGATCAAGAAGTGTTTGATATATTTCTTTCACATATTTTCAAGAAATTAAACATTAAGTCTTCAGAAACAGCTGTATGGGTTGTTGAAAAATATTACAAAGCTAGATTTTCAGATTACTTAAAAGGTAGATTGGATGTTATCAATAATAGTTCTTTACCTGAGACAGCTAAAGATTTTCTTAGAAAGGAGAAGATGGTTGAGTTTATCAATGGTTTTGAAACTGCATTCTCTATTAGGCGAGCTATGTCAGAGGTATTCTTTAATAGATTTAAAATTCGTAAAATATATTTCTCATTAGGTGAACTCCTCTCACTCTATGCGGATGAACAAGTTACAGGAGTTGTAGTGGGAATAGGAGCAAGTTCAACCCGAATAATTCCCATCTATGAAGGTTTCATCATATCTCACGGATTAAGCATACGTGAGAAAGCTGGGCAAGATGTTGTCAAACAGCTTGAAAAATATGTTCAAAAAGAGGGTGGAGATATACCAAAAACCCCTCATGAAAAGAGTCAGATACTAAAGAACATTCGATTAGTATCTGAAGAATTATGTTATATTTCACAAAACATCAAAGAAGAAAGTCAGAAGTGGAAGCAATCTGATAAATATATCAAATCCATAAATATCATTAACGATAAACACGTCAAATTGAATGAAATCAGATATCAAGCTC